>DALYUA010000190.1:0-6480 GCA_031993245.1 Buttiauxella sp.
GGCGGTGTTTTCAGTTATTGATTCTGGCGATACCAAAATTCAGTGCATCGAAATTCCGCCCACGCTCGTGCCGTAAGCTGCCGCTTTAAAAGGCGCGTCAACGGGTTAGCAGCCAGCGGGCAGTATGTTCATCGGTGACCAGTCCGTTAACCCATTTGCCCTTAAGCGCGGCAAAAATGGTGGAGCGTTTATCTTCTCCGCAGGCGGCGGCAATACGCGGACACTGGCTGTGGCGGATGTCATAGCTGGTGATCAGATTGTTGATATCGCTCTCCACAACCTCGCCGTTCGCATCAATAAAGCGCCCAAGTATTTCCCCGACCGCGCCTTGCAGGGTTAAGGTTGCAAGCTGTTCAGGCGTAATAAACCCATCCCTGAATATCGGGCTTTCCTGCGAAAGCGCCCCGATGCCGACAAAAATAACGTCAGCATCCTGTGCGACACTTAACACATTGTTGAATAAGCGATTTGAACACCACATCTGATGTTCAAGCGACGTCTGCGCATAGCGTGGCGCGGGCCACTGATAGTAATTAGCCTGAATTTTACTTGCCAGCAGCAGGGGAACATCGTCGTAGTAATTGCATTTGCCTTCGGCGTCCATGGCGCTGATCAAGGCGACGCAGCGCGCGTTGGGACTATCGAAATCGATGCGTCTGATGGTCTTTTTCAACGTTAACCCGGAGCCGATGCCGATAATTTTGTCGTTATCCGCCCTAAGGTATTTTTCCATCAGCTGATAGCAACCGAAGGAAACGCTGTCGAGCGTTACCTCGCTGGTAAAGGCCGGCACGATGTTGCATTCAATAAGATCATATTTTTCTTTAAGCATCTGCGCGTAGTTCAGACAGCTTGCGACCGGGTGATTCAGACCGATGGAAACGATGCCTTCTTCTTTCGCGGCGGCGATTAATCGCTGCACCACCGGACGGGAGGTGCCGAGCTGCGTGGCGATTTCGCTCTGGTTTTGCCCGGCAATGTAGTACATCCACGCGGCACGAACTTTCTGATCTAACCGTATATCTTCTTCAGTTATCAATTTTTTCAGCGCCTTAAAGTGTTATTGCGGAAGATTCTCTGCGTGTGAACCCCTGCATTCTGGCGCGTGCAGCAGGCACAGGCAACTCTATTTTATTTATGTTTGGTCATTTGTAATTTAATGGATCTTTTGCTCTTTTGTGACGTAAAGCTCTTAATTAAGTTAATTGTTCTATTACAGTCTTTCCCATCAACTGGAATGGAGAGCAACGTTATGACTACGCAAAATACCTGGTTACACATTGGTCTGGGATCGTTTCACCGCGCGCATCAGGCGTGGTATCTGCACCGCCTGCTTGCTGAAGGGGATACCCGCTGGCATATCGCCGCCGGTAACATTCGTAATGATGCGGAACATGTTGTCGCCGCGCTGGCCGCGCAAAATGGGCGCTATGTACTGGAGACAGTCAGTCCGGAAGGGGAGCGTGAATATGAAGAAATTACCTCCATCCAGAAACCGATCCCCTGGCAGATCGACTTGCAGCCTCTGATTGCCGAAGGCGCGAAGCCTGAAACTAAAGTTATCGCCTTTACCGTGACGGAAGGGGGCTACTACCTGAATACCTCCCACCGGCTGGAGGTCAGCAACGCTGATTTAGCCTGCGATCTGCAGGGCGGCAACAAAACAATCTACGGCGTTATCACCCGCATTCTTGAACAGCGCATGGCGAACAATGCCGGTCCGTTAACGCTGCTGAACTGCGATAACGTGCGGCATAACGGCGAGCGTTTCCACGACGGCCTGGTGGAGTTCCTGGCGCTGGCGGGAAAACAGGCCGTCATCGACTGGCTAAAAGCCAACGCCACCTGCCCAAATACGATGGTGGACCGTATCACGCCACGTCCGGCGGCCGATCTGCCTGCACGCATTAAAGAGAAAACCGGTATCGATGATAAAGCGCCGGTGATGGGCGAAACCTTTATCCAGTGGGTGATTGAAGATAACTTCCGCGACGTGCGGCCCAATCTCGAAGCTGTGGGCGTGGAAATGGTGGAATCCGTTATCCCCTACGAAGAGGCAAAAATCCGCGTTCTCAACGCTTCCCATAGCTGCATTGCCTGGGCCGGTACGCTGATGGGCAAGAGGTTTATTCATGAAAGCACGCTGACAGAAACCATCTACGCCGTTGCGGATCGCTATGTCACGGAAGATGTGATCCCATCCCTTGGGAATAACGGTATCGACCTGCCGAAATACCGTGATGTGGTTCTTAAACGTTTCACCAACCCGCACATCGAAGACACCAATCAGCGCGTGGCGGCGGACGGTTTCTCCAAAATTCCGGCAATGATTACCCCGACGATGATCGAATGCTATCAGCGTGGCGCCACCCCGCACGCGACCGCCATGCTGCCTGCGCTGTTCTTTGTCTTTATGGAGCAGTGGCATAAAGGGCAACTGCCTTACGAATACCAGGACGGCATTCTGGATGAGAAAGCGGTCCACGCCATGTTTAACGCAGAAGATCCCATTGCGCTTTTCGCCAGCGATAAAGCTCTGTTTGGTGAGTTAGCGCAGCGGGAAGATTTCAGGGCGCTGCTGCGTGAAAAAATTCAGGCTGTCTATTCGCTGATCCGCTGAGGAATAAATCATGTATTTAGGCATCGATCTCGGCACTTCTGAAGTTAAGGCGCTGGTTATTGACGAAAACGGCGACATCGTTACCAGCCATAGCGCGCCGCTGACCATTCAGCGGCCCCATCCGCACTGGTCAGAACAAAGCCCGCAGGCCTGGTGGGAAGCCACCGACTACCTGATGACCACCCTTAAAGAGAAATGCGGGCAGCACTGGTCGGCGATAAAAGCTATCGGCCTCTCCGGGCAGATGCACGGCGCGGTATTGCTCGACGCGCACGAAGAGGTTATCCGCCCGGCTATTTTGTGGAATGACACGCGCAGCGCATTGGAGTGCGCGGAACTGGAAGAGATCGCCCCGGAACTGCACTCCATCGCCGGTAATCTCGCCATGCCCGGCTTTACAGCGCCGAAGCTGCTGTGGGTTCGCAGACATGAGCCAGAAAATTTTAAACGCGTCGAGACGGTTTTACTGCCGAAAGATTACCTGCGGCTGCGGATGACGGGGGAAAAAATCTCTGACATGTCCGATTCCGCCGGCACGCTGTGGCTTGATGTCGCCAGGCGTGACTGGTCAGACAGCCTGCTTGCTAAGTGCGGACTTTCAAGGCGCAACATGCCAGCTCTGGTGGAAGGCTGCGAGGTTTCTGCGACGCTCACGCCGGAGATTGCCGAACGATGGGGACTTAACCCGTCAGTAGCGGTGGCCGGTGGCGGTGGCGATAACGCGGTCAGCGCGATTGGCGTGGGTGCGGTGAATCCGGGTGATGCCTTTATTTCGCTCGGGACCTCTGGGGTGCTGTTTGTGGTGAATGAAGCGTATCGCCCGGCACCCGCATCCGCCGTGCATGCGTTTTGCCACGTCTTGCCCGACCGCTGGCATCAAATGAGCGTGATGCTAAGCGCCGCCAGTTGCCTGCAATGGTTTTGTCGTCTGGTGGGCATCACCGAAACGGTGCTGCTGGAGGAGGTGGCGCAGCTAAGCGACGGCGAAAGGGCAAATGCGCCGATGTTTCTGCCTTATCTGTCCGGCGAGCGCACGCCGCATAACGATCCCAACGCTAAAGGAATGTTCCACGGTCTGACGCATGCCAGCAACCGGGCAACGATGGGCTACGCCGTGCTGGAAGGCGTCAGCTTTGGCCTTGCCGATGGTCTGCGGGTGCTTCAGGAAAGCGGTACGCATATTCAGCAATGTTCGCTGGTTGGCGGCGGTGCGCGCAGCCCGCTTTGGGCGCAGCTGCTGGCGGACGTGCTCAATATGCCGGTTGTCACGCACAAAGGTGGCGAGACCGGAGGCGCGCTGGGCGCCGCACGGCTGGCATGCCTGGCGACAGGTAAAGATCCGGCAACGGTCTGTAAAAAGCCGGAAATCTATCAGACGTGGCGTGCCCGCTCCGAACAGCATGAAAGCCTGATGAAAAGATATAAGCAGTTTAACGCCCTGTACCTTAACGATCTGAATTATAGAACCTACTGATTTTAATAATAAAAAATACTCCCGGCTACGGCCGGGGTATACCCCTGTACACGATAAACGAGGTCACTATGTCTGTTGCAAACAAACAGTGGTTTGGATTACCGCTACACCTGCTGTGGGGCTACATCGCTATCGCCGTGTTTATGACCGGGGACGGCTTCGAGCTGGCATTCTTATCCCACTACATCAAAGAGCTGGGGTTCTCTCCGGCGCAGGCTTCTTTTGCCTTCACGCTCTATGGCCTGGCCGCGGCGTTGTCCGCTTGGGTTTCCGGCGTGGTGGCTGAAATCATTACGCCACAAAAAACCATGTTTATCGGTTTTGTGCTGTGGTGCGTTTTTCATGTTCTGTTCCTGGTCTTCGGCCTGGGGCACGCAAACTATCCGCTGATCCTGCTGTTTTACGGTATCCGCGGGTTTGCCTACCCGTTATTCCTTTACTCCTTCATCGTGGTGATTATCCATAATGTGAAGAGCGAAAATGCCAGCTCGGCGCTTGGCTGGTACTGGGCGGTTTACTCCATCGGTATCGGCGTGGCGGGCAGCTATATTCCCAGCTTTACTATTCCGCTTGTCGGCGAACTGGGTACGCTGTGGATGGCGTTGTTCTTCTGCCTGTCCGGCGGGCTGATTGCGATGATCTCGCTGCGTAAGGTGCATACCCCGACGCATATGCACAATCTCACCACCCGCGAGAAATTTAATGAGCTGAGCCGCGCCATGACCCTGCTGTATACCAACCGCAGCATTATGTATTCGAGCATGGTGCGTATTATCAACACGCTTTCTCTGTTCGGCTTTGCGGTGATTATGCCGCTGATGTTTGTGGACGAGCTGGGCTTCACCACTTCCGAATGGTTACAGGTCTGGGCGGTATTCTTCTTTACGACCATTTTCTCCAATATTTTCTGGGGAATTGTGGCCGAAAAAATGGGCTGGATGCGGGTTGTTCGCTGGTTCGGTTGCATAGGAATGGCTCTCTCCAGCCTGGCGTTCTACTACGTGCCGCAGCACTTTGGGCATAACTTCGCGATGGCGCTGATCCCCGCTATCGCACTGGGGATTTTCGTCGCGGCGTTTGTGCCGATGGCCGCGGTATTCCCGGCGCTGGAACCTCACCACAAAGGGGCGGCTATTTCGGTCTACAACCTCTCAGCGGGTCTGTCTAACTTCCTTGCTCCGGCTATTGCGGTTGTTCTGTTGCCTTATTTCAGCACTATTGGCGTTGTTATTGCCTACACCACGCTGTACATCATCGCCTTCTTCCTGTGCCACTTTATCCGTGTCGAACAGCCAGGCTTTGAGAGTTATGCCGCCGACGCTGCGAAAGCGACGGTCAGAGCATCGTAATAAACCAGAGGCTGGCCTGATACGCCAGCCTCAGAAAGAAATGGAACAGCAATGAGCGTGCAGGCGGTTATTTTTGATATGGACGGCGTCATTATTGATTCCGAAGGTTTCTGGCAGGATTCGCAAATTGCGGTGCTTGCAGGTTTTAGGGTGTCCATCACCGCGCAGGAATGCGAAAGGTACACGAAAGGCAAGCGTATCGATGAAATCGCGCGTGTTTGGTGCGAAAGATACTCTCTGAGGATCCAGCCGCAGCGGCTTGAGGAAAAAATCGTTGCGCAGGTTTGTGCGTCTGTCAGAAGCCGGGGCATGGCAATGAGCGGGCTGTACCAGGCTTTAAGCTGTTTCCAGGCCAAAGGCTACCGTATGGCGCTGGCCACCTCATCCAGCCGGCAGATTATTGCAGCCGTGTTTGACAGGCTGGCGCTATGGGAATGTTTTGATGCGGTTTGCAGCGCTGACGATGAACATTTTGGTAAACCACATCCCGCCGTCTACCTTACTGCCGTGCGCAAACTGGGTCTGGAAGTCAGCGAGTGTCTGGTGATTGAAGACAGCCTGAACGGGTTTATCGCCGCTAATCGGGCCGGGATAAAAACTTTTGTCGTTGCTCCTGATTATCAGGAGGCAAAATTTTCAGCGGCGGCAGGACGCTACGCAACGCTTAACGAACTCATGTATGCCATGCAGCTTGATGCGCAGCCGGTGCTTACCGGCAGTTGCTGACAAACATGGAAGCGCAGAAATCATCCCGGGAGAGTAAACGGTCTGCTGACCCGAATTTCTGCGCTTCCTGTTTCTCATTAGTCAGGCGCGGCCGTGACTCACGCGCGAGCGTCGGGCCATCGAGTCCACAATAACGGCAATCGCCAGCACGCCACCGGTTATCATGTATCGCAATGACGAAGGCAGGTTAAGCAGCGTCAGGCCGTTGGAAATACACTGGATAACGATGATGCCCAGCAGAGCGGAGTACGCGCTGCCCCGTCCGCCAAACAGGCTGGTGCCGCCAATTACCGCCGCGGCGATGGCGTTTA
>DALYUA010000191.1:0-6478 GCA_031993245.1 Buttiauxella sp.
AGAGGTTAGTTCGATCCATGTAGTTGATAATGATGTTAATAAAAACCAGGCCCAGTACCATAAAACGTACGCGTCCGGTGCTTTTGGTTTTGGTAGTAGTAAGTGGTTGTTCTGACATAAGAATGTTCTCTTAGTATTTATTCTCACGACCTGCTTACTGCCCGCAGGTTTGCGTTCACTTCTCGCTCCTTGTTTCTTTTATAGAAACAGTGAAAAGATCGCAAAATGCTATTGTCGAAAATGTGATCGGTATGGAATTACAAAAAGAGGAGTTGCAGAAATTGCAAGATGAAGCAGCGGTGGTTTTCCCTCTCCTGAGGAAGAGGGCGAGTGATATTGAAGCTAACTTAATGTGCTTTAAGGATGATATTCAAACCAGCTTTCAAGGATAACAACGGCAGAGGCGGAATCAATGCTGCCTTTGTTGAGCGCACGGAAACCGCCATGTTCAAACAGGCCCGCACGGGCTTCAACGGTGCTCAGGCGCTCGTCCTGTAAAGAGACCTTCACACCGAAGCGGCCGTGCAGACGGTTAGCAAACTTACGGGCGCGGGCGGTCAGCGGTTGTTCGGTGCCGTCCATATTCAGCGGCAGGCCAACAACGACTTCGTCTGGCTGCCACTCTTTAAGAATTTTTTCCACGGCGTTCCAGTCCGGCGAGCCTTCCTGCGCCTTTAGCGCGGTGAGCGGGCGGGCGGTGCCGGTAATGCGCTGGCCGATCGCCACGCCAATGCTTTTGGTGCCGAAATCAAAAGCTAAAAGTGTCCCACTGCTCATTACGCATGCCCCGCTTCGCCAGGCATAGTATGGATATCAACCCCAATCAGCTTCGCCGCTTCGCGCCAGCGTTCGGCAATCGGCGTAGTAAACAGAATGGCGGCATCTGCCGGAGCGGTAAGCCAGGCGTTTTCGAGGATCTCCTGCTCAAGCTGGCCTTTCTCCCATGAGGAGTAGCCCAGCGCCACCATAACCTCTTTCGGCTGGTTTGGGGTGCCGATGGTTTCCAGCACGTCACGGGAGGTGGTGATGACCGTATCGTCAGAAATGCGAATGCTCGAAGCAAACATATCCGGAGGGCTGTGCAGGATAAAACCACGATCTTCGGCCAGCGGGCCGCCGAGGAATACTGGCTTATCAATACGAATAGCAGGATCCCGGGGATCGGGTTCGATCTTCAGCTTTTGCAGTACGCCATCAACCTGAAGGTTTTCGAGGGGTTTATTGATGATGATCCCCATCGCGCCATCTTCGTTGTATTCGCAGATATAAACTACGGCGCGCTTAAAAAGGGGGTCCGTGAGAGCTGGCATGGCAATAAGAAAGTGATGCTGTAAATTCATTGTCAGAGGTTCTGATCCCGGTTGAAAAAGCGACAGCATCCAGTATGCGGGGAAAGCAGCGAGCTGTCACTACTGGCGGTTTCCCTACCGCCGTTTAAAAATTACTCAGCGATGCGCTTTTCGATGGCGTCAAACAGCATACCGGTGATGGAAACCGGGAACGCGGCTTCGATTTCACGGATGCAGGTAGGGCTGGTGACGTTAATCTCGGTCAGGCGGTCGCCGATAATATCGAGGCCGACAAAAATCAGCCCCTTGGCTTTCAGGGTTGGGCCTACGCGGCGTGCAATTTCCCAGTCGCTTTCAGTCAGCGGGCGCGGTTCGCCACGGCCGCCGGCCGCCAGGTTACCACGCGTTTCGCCGCCCTGTGGAATACGCGCCAGGCAGTACGGAACCGGTTCGCCGTCAACGATCAGCACACGCTTGTCGCCATCGACGATAGCGGGCAGATAGTTTTGCGCCATGCAGTAGCGGTTGCCGAGCAGGGTCAGGGTTTCCGCAATCACGCCGAGGTTAGGATCGCCTTCCTTAACGCGGAAGATAGAGGTGCCGCCCATACCGTCCAACGGTTTCATAATGATATCGCCATGCTTCTGCCAGAACGCTTTAAGCTGCGCTTTGTTGCGCGTCACCAGCGTTTCCGGCGTTAAATCCGCAAACCAGGCGGTGAACAGCTTCTCGTTACAGTCGCGCAGGCTCTGCGGTTTGTTGACGATTAGCGTGCCTTGCTCTTCGGCGCGTTCGAGGATGTAGGTGGCGTAGATGAATTCGGTATCAAACGGAGGGTCTTTACGCATCAGCACCACGTTAAGATCGGTCAGCACAATATCCTGCTCGCTGCCAAAGTCATACCATTTATCGTAGTTCTGCTCGACGGAAACCAGACGGGTACGCGCGCGCGCTTCACCGTTAATCAGATACAGATCCGCCATTTCCATGTAATGGATCTCATAGCCGCGGCGTTGCGCTTCGAGCAGCATGGCAAAGCTTGAGTCTTTCTTGATATTGATGTGCGCGATGGGGTCCATCACGATGCCGAGCTTGATCATTCTTCTTCTCCTTTAGCCCAGATCGCCAAAACGCACCTGAAGCGCGGTGATGGCGGTGAGCGCGGTAGTCTCAGTGCGCAGAACGCGTGGTCCTAACAAGATATCAGTAAACTGGTGGCGTGCGGTCATGGCAATTTCGTCCGCCGTTAATCCTCCTTCCGGACCAATCAACAAACGCACGCGTTCGACTGGCTGCGGCAAGGTATTAATGCTGGCGCTGGCTCGGGGATGAAGGTTGAGCTTCAGGCTTTCATCAAGCTCCGCGCACCACTCCTCGAGATCCATCGCCGGGCGAATTTCCGGTACCCGGTTGCGGCCACATTGTTCGCAAGCGGCAACGGCGATTTTGCGCCACTGGGTGAGTTTTTTATTCAGGCGTTCGGCATCCAGCTTCACGCCACAGCGCTCGGAAAACAGCGGCGTAATCACGTTCACGCCCAGCTCAACGGCTTTTTGGATGGTAAATTCCATTTTTTCACCGCGTGACATTACCTGGCCAAGATGCAGGTGCAGCGGCGACTCCCGATCGTCGGCGGTTGCACTAAGCACCCTGACCCGCACGCTTTTCTTATCAGCCTGCACGATCTCAGCGTCAAAGACCTGATTGCTGCCGTCAAAAAGCTGCAGGGCCTGTCCGGCGCCCATGCGTAATACGCGGCCCACATGGTTTGCGGCATCTTCGCTGAGCGCCACTTCCTGACCGGGGGTAAGTAATTCAGGGTGATGAATGCGGGGTATACGCATGGAAATTTGAGTCCGATTAAGAAGGTCTGGCGCTTTTCCCCTCTTTCTCAGGGAGAGGGAATAAAAACGCGACACAGAATTAACAATTGCCGCTAGTGTAGGTTAGCTGTTTTGTGCCTGGCAAGCCCGCAGCACATAAGGGTTATGATTGCCCTGAACTTTAGCGATACGTTCGTCTCGCTCGCACTCCCATGCGCTTACCGGATATAGTTTATTCCAGGCTTCGAAAAGCTGCGTCTGCTGGCGGGATAGCCTCAGTTGATACCGATCGCGCATATAGAAGTAAGTGCGGGCGATGGCGCCGCGCGCGCGGGCCGGCGGCTCGGCAACCTTATCTTTAAAATCGACTTTCATGGCGCACTGGCCGTACTGACCTTCACCACCGTTCCACTGGCTGTACATAAAGTTATTGCGGTCGGCATTCACTTCTCCAACCGCGGGCTGCAGGTTATGCATATCGCTTTCTATCTTGCGGTAAACGGGATCTTTGCTGCAGTTCTTTCTGCCACCGTCCTGCCAGCACTGGCGCTGGTGGCCAAACTGCCAGGCCGGAACCACGTGTTCCCATTCGATGCGTGTGGCGCGGTTTTCGTTTTTACGTACCCTATAGCCGCACGATTTGAGATCGGGGATACCTTTCTTTCCATGCCAGCTGATTTTGCATCCGCAGTAAAAATCGCCCGGCGCGTCGGCGTTCACTTTGACGCCGGCGCTTTTGGCCTGCGAGAAGCTGTTGATACCGGCGCTGAAAGCAGAAAAAGAGGAGAGAGCTGCAACAACTGCAACAGCCCAAAAATATTTGCGAGACATTTCCAGAATCCTGACTAAAACCTGCCCGCACCCTACCTGAGGATTTATCCAGTTTCAATCAGCCGGATCGGGAAACCTTTCGTTTGATTTTTTTACTGGCAGGCAGGCGTAAGTTCTGGTTTTAACAGGTCGCCGCATTGCACGCAGCGGTATTCAGATTCGCCGCGCAGCACTTTATTGTGGCGGCGCACGGTAAGTTGATGCAGCTGGCAGCGGCAGCGATAGGGGAAGGTATTCTTGCGAACGGACTGGACTTCAAACTGGTGCGTTCGGCGAGCGGGAACGCCGAGCACGGCTTCCATCATCCATTTCCATTCTTTGCCGTGGGGAGCCACGCGGCCAAAATGTTTCCAGACCAGAAGGTGCGCCAGCTCGTGCGGCACCACCTCGTCGATAAAAGCCTGCTGATTTTCCATCAGCAGTACGGGATTCAAACGGATTTCGTAGCTTTCCATCCATGCGGTGCCCGCAGCGGTGCCTCGTTGCTGATACAGCAGTTTTGGTTCCGGATAGCTACGGCCTAAGTGCAGATTTGCCTGCTGCAGTTTTTCCCGCAGGCAACGCATAACGGCCTGCTGGACAGCAATGGGGAGTCGTGGGGATTTCATAACGGCAGAGAATAGAATGGGGCGGGGCGAGGTGCAAGCCCCCCTCCTTGCGGAGAAGGGCCTTTTACGCTTAGTCGTGAGCGCCAATCTCACGTAACGGACGGCCTTTCATCAGGTTGCGTTCGATATGTTCCAGCGAGACGTGTTTGGTTTCCGGAACCAGCCACAGCGTCAGAACGATAAAGAAGATGTTCAGACCGGCATAGACCCAGAAGGTGTTCGCGTTGCCCAGCGTGTTGAGCATGGTCAGGAAGGTTGCACCGACGATCATATTGGCGATCCAGTTAGTGGCGGTGGAGCAGGTAATACCAAAATCACGGCCTTTCAGCGGCTGGATTTCAGAGCACAGCACCCAAATCAGCGGCCCGGCGCTCATCGCAAACCCAACGATAAACATCAGCAGCATAGCCACGGCGAAGTACTGCGCGCTCTGAGAATGAATGCCGACATGCAGCATCGTACCCAGCACGCCCATACCCGTTGCCATCACCAGGAAGCCCAGCACCAGCGTTGGTTTGCGGCCCCAGCGATCCACCAGACCGATGGCGATAAAGGTTGCCAGTACGTTAATCAGCCCGACGATAACCGTCCCCCACATTTGCTGCGTGGTGTTGGTGAAGCCGGCGATTTCAAAGATTTTTGGCGCGTAATACATGATGACGTTCATACCGGTGAACTGCTGCATAACCTGAAGCAGAACGCCAAGGAAGACCGCACGACGGAAGTTGCTGTTGTCTTTAAACAGCGACCAGCCGCTCTGTTTCACCTGCAGGCTTTCACGAATTTCTTCCAGTTCACGCTTTGCTTCGGCGCTGGTATCGCGCAGGCGTAACAGCACGCGTTCGGCGTCGTGGAAGCGGCGTTTGGCGGCGAACCAGCGTGGGCTGTCCGGCAGGAAGAACACGCCAACCAATAGCAGCAGGGCCGGAATAGTGATGACACCGAGCATCCAGCGCCATGAGCCTGAGTAGCTAAAGGCGGTGTCGGAAAGGTACGCGCCCAGAATGCCGATGGTAATCATCAGCTGATACATCGAAATCATACTGCCGCGAATTTTTTCCGGGGCGATCTCAGACAGATAAAGCGGAGCGGTATAAGACGCCACGCCTACGGCCAGGCCAAGCAGCACGCGGGAAATAATCAACACTTCCACATTCGGTGCAAAGGCGGAACACAGCGAACCGGCGACGAACAGCACGGCACCGATCATCAGGCTGTATTTACGTCCGAGACGGAAGGAAAGCCAGCCGCTACCGACGGCACCTACTGCGGCACCAAACATCATGGAGCTAACTACCCATTCCTGCGTGTGTGAGCTTATCTGGAAATCATTGGCAATAAACGGCAGGGCGCCTGCGATAACGCCGATATCCAGGCCAAACAGTAAACCTGCCAGCGCCGCAAGGAAGCAGACAAAAAACGTCATGCTCTTATTAGAACGCCCGTGTTTTTTAGTGTCAGGCATATAGCCCTCCGGTTGAATTATCAATTTTATCGTTGTTAAGGGTAGGCGAGTGCCAGGCGAAAAAGTGTGACGTCAATCACGTTGGTGTAATCGGTTACACAAGTGTCAAGAAGCGTATAGATTATTTATGCTGATAAAACATAGCATTAAAAGAATGCGCGGCAAGATATTTGCTGGTTTTTCAGACTAAACCGAAACCAAATGTAACAAATGCGCTGAGGAGGAGGGAGCAGGGAGATTAATCCGATTGAAAAGGGAGAAAACATCTTTGTAAGCGCTTTCATTGCGGTTTCGCCAGAAGAGGAAAAGAGAGTATAGACGAGGCAATTCAAAACGACAGTTTCAGCGGGTGAAAAACAAAAGGCCAGCAGAGCTGGCCTTAGCTTGCTGACAAAGAAGGAAAAAACGTGATCTCTCCTTCTTTGTGGTTGTCAGCCGAAAATCAATGAATTGATTTTCCTT
>DALYUA010000192.1:0-6458 GCA_031993245.1 Buttiauxella sp.
TCAAATAGTGGATGGTGCGCTGCTTGCCGGTCATCGGACGGGACATCAGCTTGCTCACCAGCCATTCAAGCTGCGGTAACGTGCGTAGCACGCCAAAGCACAGCTCCTGGAGTAGTGCTTTATCTTTATCAGAGACTTTTTGTTGCATCAAAGGCAGCACATTGCTCAGTGACTGCCCTTTTTCTACAACCTGTTCAACGGCCTGGGCCGCCAGACTGCGGAGATTAAGAGATTTTTTCATAGCCACGCTCTGTTTTCCGGCGCTTAAAAACAAAAATGCCCGGGCTAACCCGGGCGTAAGTTATTTATTGTCTCAGGCGAGTAATGCGCCTGGTTCGAACCATTCACGGCGGGAGTTCAGCAGATCCTGCGCTTTCATCGCTTTTTTGCCCGCAGGCTGCAGCTCTTCGAGATTTAAAATGCCGTCTGCGGTCGCGACCTGAATACCCTGTTTACCGGCTTCAAGGATAGTACCTGGCTGAGCGCTGTGCTGCTTATTGATAGCAGTGGCTCGCCAGACTTTGATCGGCTGCTCGTCAATCTCAAACCAGCTCATCGGCCATGGATTGAATGCGCGAATGCAACGCTCAAGTTGGATGGCCGGAAGCGACCAGTCGAGTCGAGCTTGTTCTTTGCTCAGTTTGTCGGCGTAGGTTACCAGGGCTTCGTCCTGAACTACCGGCAAAGTCGAGCCTGAAGCAAGCTGGTTTAACGTTTCGAGCAAACCTTGCGGACCAAGATCGGCAAGCTTGTCATAAAGGGTTGCGCTGGTGTCTTGCGGGCCGATATCACAGGCCAGTTTATAAAGCATATCGCCTGTATCGAGGCCAACGTCCATTTGCATGATCGTGACGCCCGTTTGTTTATCCCCCGCCCACAAAGAACGTTGAATCGGTGCAGCGCCACGCCAGCGTGGAAGCAATGAGCCATGCACGTTAATACAGCCGAGGCGCGGCATATCAAGCACCGCCTTTGGCAGAATCAGCCCATAGGCGACAACGACCATCACGTCTGCATTTAAATCGGCAACCAGCTGCTGATTTTCTACGGGGCGTAATGAGGCCGGTTGAAATACGGGAATTTCTTTTTCGCATGCCAGTACTTTTACCGGGCTCGGCATCAGCTTTTTGCCGCGTCCTGCCGGACGATCGGGTTGTGTAAACACACCGACTACCTGATGCCCGGAAGACAACAGCGCGTCAAGATGACGCGCTGCAAAATCGGGGGTGCCGGCGAAAATGATACGCAGTGAATCTGACACGTTGATTTCTGTCCTTAAGCTTTCGCTTTCAACCGGTCGAGTTTTTCAACTTTCTGACGAATACGCTGTTGTTTCAGTGGCGACAGATAATCGATAAACAGTTTACCAACCAGGTGATCCATTTCATGCTGAATACAGATTGCCAGCAGGCCATCCGCTTCAAGTTCATAAGGCTTACCTTCACGATCCAGCGCGCGAATCTTCACTTTCTCGGCGCGTGGCACCAGGGCGCGCTGTTCCGGAATAGACAGGCAGCCTTCTTCGATACCGGTCTCGCCGCTTTTTTCCAGCAGTTCAGGGTTGATTAGCACCAACTGCTCGTCGCGATTTTCGGAAACGTCAATAACGATAATGCGCTGATGGATATCGACCTGGGTCGCCGCAAGGCCAATACCCTCTTCGTCATACATCGTGTCGAACATATCATCAACGATACGTTGGATTTCCGCATTCACTTCTTTGACCGGCGTAGCGACTTTGCGAAGACGCTCGTCCGGAATATGTAACACTTGCAAAACTGCCATAAATATCCAGAGCTGTGTTCAGTAGTAGAAAGGTTTCTTCTCTCTATTCTAGACATTTCCCCGGCTGATTGACAGCATCAGTGACCAATCGCAAGGATTGCTTTTACTGCCTGTGGCAGGGAGGAAACTGTGTTGCCAACGGAGATGTGGTTGCGTCTGATGGTGGTTAATAGCCTGAGCGGCGACAGGCTGCTGGAAACAGCGCATTTACTGGAGTCAGGTTCTGATTGTAGCCCTGCATCGCTTGCCAAAGCTGGCTTATCCTCCCGGCAGATCGCACAGTTCATTGCTTTTAGCGAGCGAGAACTGAATGCGGCTTACCACTGGCTCGAGCAACCGGATCGTCATCTCCTGACGGTGAATAGCCCAAAGTATCCTGAACAGCTTCGTTCTGTAGATTGTTTCCCCGCCGCGTTATTCGTTGCCGGAGATATTGACCTACTCGCCAGCTGCCAGCTAGCCGTGGTCGGCAGCCGTAACCTCTCTTTTTATGGTGAAAGATGGTGCCGCATATTCTGTGAACTATTGGCGGCTGAAGGGCTGACAATAACCAGCGGACTGGCGTTGGGCATTGATGCTGTTGCGCACCGGGCAGCTTTACAGGTTCACGGCAAAACTGTCGCTGTATTAGGAAATGGACTTGCGGATATTTATCCCAAACGCCACAAACAACTTGCTTATAACATCCTGGAGAATGGCGGGGCTATTGTTTCAGAATTCCCTCTGGCCACTCCTCCATGGCCTGGCAATTTTCCACGGCGTAATCGCATCATAAGTGGCCTTAGCCGGGGCGTGTTTGTTGTCGAAGCCTCTGAAAGAAGCGGCTCATTGGTCACCGCCAGATATGCTATTGAACAGGGAAGAGAAGTCTTCGCGTTGCCGGGGCCTGCAGGGAGTCCAGGCAGCGAAGGTCCGCACTGGCTGATAAAACAAGGCGCTACGCTGGTAAGTCGTCCGGCAGACATTCTTGAGTATCTGGAAAGCGAACTGCAATGGCTCCCCTTGCCACGCAAAACCTCAATATATTCACGCGATGAAGGGGAACACACATTGCCATTTCCTGAGCTGTTGGCTAACGTAGGAGATGAGGTTACACCTGTTGACGTCGTCGCTGAACGTGCCGGCCAACCTGTGCCAGAGACGGTAGCCCAACTGCTCGAACTGGAGTTAGCAGGATGGATCGCAGCTGTACCCGGCGGCTATGTCCGATTGAGGAGGGCATGCCATGTTCGACGTACTAATGTACTTATTTGAAACCTACATCCATAACGAAGCGGAAGTGCATGTTGATCAGGATAAATTGACGCGCGATCTCACCGATGCCGGTTTTGATCGTGAAGACATTTATAACGCCCTGGTATGGCTGGAGAAGCTGGCTGACTATCAGGATGGGCTTACCGAGCCGATGCAATTGGCTGCGGATCCACTTTCCATGCGTATCTACACGGAAGAAGAAAGCCTGCGCCTGGATGCCTGCTGCCGGGGATTTTTACTCTTCCTTGAGCAGATTCAGGTGCTAAACCTCGAAACTCGTGAAATGGTGATTGAACGCGTGCTGGCGCTTGATACCGCCGAGTTTGAGCTGGAAGACTTAAAATGGGTGGTACTGATGGTGCTGTTCAATATCCCGGGCTGCGAAAACGCTTATCAACAAATGGAAGAATTACTCTTCGAAGTAAATGAAGGTATGCTGCATTAAAATTTTGTGCGGCATGAGATGTTATGACCAAATCAGCACTCTTCACGATGCCTAAAAATGAACCCTGCCCCCAATGCGGGGCAGAGTTAGTCATTCGCTCCGGTAAAAATGGGCCTTTTCTTGGCTGTTCGCATTACCCGGAATGCGATTATGTGCGCCCTTTAAAAGGCCAGTCAGACGGGCATATCGTCAAGGTGCTCGACGGGCAGCAGTGTCCTGACTGCCAGGCGACGCTGGTGCTGCGTCAGGGGCGATTCGGGATGTTTATCGGCTGCAGTCACTATCCCGAGTGCGAGCATACGGAAGTTATCGATAAGCCAGATGTAACGGCTATAACTTGCCCACAATGTCAGCAAGGGCAGCTGGTTCAGCGCCGATCGAGGTATGGCAAAACGTTCTGGTCATGCGACCGCTATCCTGATTGCCAGTTCGTCATTAATTTCAAACCCATCGCAGGAGTTTGTCCTGAATGCCGCTATCCGTTATTAATCGAAAAGAAAACGGCGCAAGGGATTAAACGTCTGTGTGCCAGTAAACAATGTGGAAAGCCGGTCGCGGCGGAATAAGATTGTGAACAATAGCCTGCAACAAGGGCAGCTTGCGGAGATCGTGGCCGCCCTGAAAAATAACAAAGTCATCGCTTATCCAACCGAAGCTGTGTTTGGCGTCGGTTGCGATCCTGATAGTGAGCTTGCGGTTTCCCGTTTGCTCACGCTGAAACAGCGCCCGATAGATAAAGGACTTATCCTGATCGCGGCAAGTTTTGAACAGCTTAAGCCTTACATCGATGAGCGCGCGTTAACCGCGGCACAACGTGAGGCTATATTTTCCCGTTGGCCGGGTCCGGTAACGTTTGTCTTTCCAGCCCTGCCTTCCACGCCTCGCTGGTTAACCGGGCGCTTTGATTCACTGGCCGTCAGGGTTACGGATCACCCGCTGGTAAAAGCACTTTGCCAGGAATATGGCAAACCGCTTGTCTCAACGAGCGCCAACCTGTCTGGTTTATCTCCCTGCCGTACCGCAGAAGAAGTGCTGGCTCAGTTTGGCGATAATTTCCCGGTACTGCGTGGAGAAACAGGCGGTCGCCAGAATCCTTCAGAAATTCGCGATGCCTTAACGGGCGAGCTATTCCGCCAGGGGTAAACAATGGACGCTTTCGCCGTTTTCGGTAATCCGATTCAACACAGTAAATCACCGCAAATTCATCAGCTGTTTGCTGAGCAACTAAACATCGATCATCCTTACGGGCGGATCCTTGCTCCCGTTGACGCATTTCTGGAAACCCTGGAAGCGTTCTTTAACGCTGGTGGGAAAGGGGCGAACGTTACCATGCCGTTTAAAGAGCAGGCATTTGCCCGCGCGGATGAGCTAACCGAACGTGCTGCACTGTCAGGCGCGGTGAATACTTTGAAGCGTCTGGAAGATGGCCGCCTGCTGGGTGACAATACTGACGGCATCGGTTTACTTAGCGATCTGCAACGTTTGTCGCTGGTAAAACCCGGCGATCGTATTCTGCTGTCAGGAGCCGGTGGAGCGGCCAGAGGCGTATTGCTTCCTCTTTTGTCTCTGGACTGCGCGGTTACTATTACCAACCGTACTTTTACGCGGGCAGAAGAACTGGCAAAACTCTTTAGCCACACCGGTAGCGTTCAGGCGGTTAAGCAGCAGAGTCTGGAGGGGCATGAATTTGATTTAATCATTAACGCTACTTCCAGCGGCGTTAATGGTGATATCCCCGCCATCCCGCCATCCTTGCTTTCGCATAACGTACGCTGCTATGACATGTTCTATCAGACAGGGCTTACTCCTTTCCTGAGCTGGAGTAAGCAGCACGGCGTTCAACAGCATGCAGATGGTTTGGGAATGCTGGTGGGCCAGGCAGCGCATGCTTTCCTGCTATGGCATGGCGTGCTCCCCGACATCGCGCCGGTAATTGAAAAGCTCCAACAGGAAATGGCGGCGTGAATCAGGCGATTCAGTTCCCCGATCGCGAAGAGTGGGTCGAGCGGCATAAAGCGATTTGCTTCCCGGCGTTAGTGAATGGCTTCCAGATAACATGTGCAATCTCAGGAGAAACTGTCGCCAGCCGTTACGGTGGCAACAGTCATCAGGAATGGCTTGTGCTGTTCCGGAGGCATCGATGGGATCTGGAAGAAGAAGTACAGATCCTGATCCTCAATGAACAAGAAAACGATCAGGGCTGGTACTGGTTATCCTGAGCCAGGTATTCGTCTTTCCAGCGCACATAGTTATTTGCGGAGTATTTGAGCCCTTCAAGTTCCGCATCTTTTAACGGACGGATTTGTTTAGCCGGGCTTCCCAGATATAAATAGCCGCTTTCCAGGCGCTTGTTCGGTGGGACCAGGCTACCCGCTCCGATCATGACGTCATCTTCTACTATTACTCCATCCAGCAGAATTGAGCCCATCCCAACCAGAACACGATTTCCTATAGTGCAGCCGTGAAGCATAACCTTATGTCCGACGGTTACCTCCTCGCCAACGATGAGTGGGTTACCGTCCGGATTATAGGAAGATTTGTGCGTGACATGCAGAACGCAGCCATCCTGAATATTCGTTCGTGCGCCAATAGCCACATAGTTAACGTCGCCGCGAATCGCAACTAATGGCCAGATGCTCACATCGTCGGCCAGACGGACATCACCAATCACCACGCTGGAAGGATCCAACATCACGCGTTGGCCTGTTTCAGGAAAGTTTTTCTGGAATGGACGTAATACGGCAGTCATAACAACCTCTGAGAATTCATTGCGTAGATAAACTCTGGCTGCTTTTTTGACCATTAGCAAGGGGGTAAACCGCTATAAAGAGGGCGGATCGGGTAAGATCTAATCGAAGAGGGCGAAAACTAAACACTTAAAAGAAAAGATCGAAAAAAGACTTGTGCAATAAATCGGGATCCCTATAATGCGCCTCCATCGACACGGAACATGTGAACAACATCACAGAGTAAC
>DALYUA010000193.1:0-6458 GCA_031993245.1 Buttiauxella sp.
AAATCAACCTGCACACCCAGCGTCTGATTGCGCTGGCGGAAAATATGCCGATTGATATTCTGCGCGTGCGTGACGACGATATTCCGGGCCTGGTGATGGACGGCGTGGTAGACCTCGGCATCATCGGTGAAAACGTGCTGGAAGAAGAGCTGCTGACCCGTCGCGCTCAGGGTGAAGACCCACGCTATTTCACGCTGCGCCGCCTGGATTTTGGCGGCTGTCGCTTTTCACTGGCGATCTCCGTCGACGATCCCTGGGATGGCCCTGCCTGTCTGAACAATAAACGTATCGCGACCTCTTATCCGCACCTGCTTAAGCGCTACCTCGATGGTAAAGGCGTCCAGTTTAAATCCTGCTTATTAAACGGTTCCGTTGAAGTCGCCCCGCGCGCCGGGCTTGCTGATGCAATCTGCGACCTGGTTTCTACCGGCGCCACGCTTGAAGCTAACGGCCTGCGCGAAGTGGAAGTGATTTATCGCTCCAAAGCCTGCCTGATTCAGCGCGACGGCGAAATGCCCGAAGCCAAGCAGCAGCTTATCGACAAGCTGATGACCCGTATCCAGGGCGTGATTCAGGCCCGTGAGTCCAAATACATTATGTTGCATGCGCCGAGCGAGCGTCTGGATGAGATTGTTGCCCTGCTGCCAGGCGCCGAGCGCCCAACTATTCTGCCGCTGGCAGGCGATCAGCAGCGCGTGGCGATGCACATGGTCAGCAGCGAAACCCTGTTCTGGGAAACCATGGAAAAACTCAAGGCGCTGGGGGCCAGCTCCATTCTGGTGCTGCCAATTGAGAAGATGATGGAGTAAGCCGATGTCGAACTTCAACACGCCTGTTTTCTGGAATGACTGCGATAAAGGCGCACAGGAGCAGCTTCTGATGCGCCCGGCTATTTCCGCCTCAGAAAGCATCACGCGTACCGTGGCGGAGATCCTGAATAACGTTAAGGCCAACGGTGATGCGGCGCTGCGCGAATACAGCGCTAAATTTGATAAAACTGAAGTTCAGCAGTTAAAGGTTAGCGAGCAGGAGATTGCCGCGGCGGTCGGGCGTCTTGGTACGGAGATTAAAGAAGCGATGGCGGTTGCCGTCGCCAACATAGAAAAATTCCACCTCGCGCAGCAGCTGGCAACGGTAGATATTGAAACCATGCCGGGCGTGCGCTGCCAGCAGGTTACTCGTCCTGTCGCTTCCGTCGGTCTTTATATTCCAGGCGGCTCGGCTCCGCTGTTTTCTACGGTGCTGATGCTGGGCACTCCGGCTCGTATTGCAGGCTGTAAGAAGGTGGTGCTGTGCTCGCCGCCGCCGATTGCCGATGAAATTCTCTATGCCGCACAGCTTTGCGGCGTGCAGGAGGTATTTCAGGCTGGCGGAGCGCAGGCTATTGCCGCGCTGGCGCTGGGCACCGAAAGTATCCCTAAAGTGGATAAAATCTTCGGGCCGGGCAACGCCTTTGTGACCGAAGCGAAACGCCAGGTCAGCCAGCGTCTTGATGGCGCGGCAATTGATATGCCTGCCGGACCTTCCGAAGTGCTGGTGATTGCCGACAGCGGCGCAACGCCAGATTTTGTTGCCTCCGATCTGCTCTCTCAGGCCGAACATGGTCCGGATTCACAGGTTATTCTTCTTACGCCAGATGCAGACATGGCGCAGGCCGTAGCGCAAGCCGTTGAGCGCCAGTTGGCCGCATTACCACGCGCAGAAACGGCCCGTAAAGCGCTGGAAAGCAGCCGCCTGATTGTGGCGCGGGATCTGCAGCAGTGCATTGAGATTTCCAACCAGTATGGTCCTGAGCACCTGATTATTCAGACGCGTAACGCCCGTGAGCTGGTCGACAGCATTACCAGCGCCGGGTCAGTATTTCTCGGCGACTGGTCCCCGGAATCCGCAGGCGATTATGCTTCCGGCACCAACCATGTGCTGCCAACCTATGGCTACACGGCGACCTGCTCAAGCCTTGGGCTGGCCGATTTCCAGAAGCGCATGACCGTGCAGGAACTCACCCCTCAGGGCTTTGCAAGCCTTGCAAAAACTATTGAAACGCTGGCCGCCGCCGAGTTGCTGGATGCCCACAAAAACGCCGTTACCCTGCGCGTTGCAGCCCTGAACAGCAATAAAAAGGAGGAGATGCAATGAGCATTGAAGAGTTAGCCCGCGAGAACGTTCGCGCCCTGACCCCTTACCAGTCGGCCCGCCGCCTGGGCGGCAACGGCGATGTGTGGCTGAACGCCAATGAATATCCGACCGCCGTTGAGTATGAACTGAGCCAGCAATCGCTGAACCGCTACCCGGAATGCCAGCCAAAGCTGGTGATCGAACGCTACGCCGCCTACGCCGATGTGAAGCCGGAACAGGTGCTGGTTAGCCGCGGTGCCGACGAAGGTATTGAATTGCTGATTCGTGCTTTTTGCGAGCCGGGCAAAGATGCCGTGCTTTACTGCCCGCCAACCTACGGCATGTACACCGTGAGCGCAGAAGCCTTCGGCGTAGAGTGCCGCGCGGTGCAAACGCTGGAAAACTGGCAGCTCGATTTACCGGCTATCGCAGAAAATCTTGCAGGCGTAAAAGTGATTTATGTTTGCAGTCCGAACAATCCAACCGGGCAGCTCATCGATCCGCAGGATTTTCGCGTTCTGCTGGAAATGGCACGTGGCAAAGCGCTGGTGGTGGCAGACGAGGCTTATATCGAGTTTTGCCCGCAGGCGACGCTTGCCGGCTGGCTTGAGGAATATCCGCACCTCGTCGTGCTGCGCACGCTATCCAAAGCCTTTGCCCTCGCCGGCCTGCGCTGCGGCTTTACGCTGGCTAACGAAGAAGTCATCAACCTGCTGATGAAAGTGATTGCGCCTTATCCGCTCTCTACGCCCGTTGCGGATATCGCGGCTCAGGCATTAAGTACGCAGGGAATAAACGCCATGCGCGAGCGTGTGGCGGAAATACTGGTTAACCGGAAATACCTGATCGCGGCCCTGAAAGAGGTAGATTGTGTCGAAGAGGTTTTTGCCTCCGAAACCAACTACGTGCTGGCAAGAATAACCGCCTCAAGCGCGGTGTTTAAATCGCTGTGGGATCGGGGCATTATCTTACGTGACCAGAATAAACAACCATCGTTAAGCGGCTGCCTGCGAATTACCGTGGGCACACTGCAAGAGTGCGAGCGCGCCATCGCTGCGCTGCGCCAACAACCCGGCCTGACGGCCACGGAGGGCGTGTGAGCCAAAAAATTCTTTTTATCGACCGTGACGGCACCTTAATTTCCGAGCCGCCTTCTGATTTCCAGGTGGATCGCATGGAAAAACTCGCTTTTGAACCGGCGGTGATCCCTGCTCTGCTGCAGCTGCAAAAAGCGGGCTATAAATTAGTGATGATCACCAATCAGGATGGTCTGGGCACGTCAAGCTTCCCGCAGGCCGATTTTGACGGGCCGCATAACCTGATGATGCAGGTGTTCACCTCCCAGGGGGTGAATTTTGACGATATTCTGATCTGTCCGCATTTACCGGCGGACGTATGCGACTGCCGCAAACCGAAGATCGCGATGGTGAAAGGGTATCTGGAAGAAGGCGTGCTGGATAAAGCAAACAGCTATGTGATTGGCGACCGCGCCACCGACATCGAGCTGGCGGAAAATATGGGCATTCAGGGGCTGCGCTATCACGGCGAATCCCTGACCTGGCCGATGATAAGCGATCGGCTTACCAAACGTGATCGTTATGCCCACGTTGAGCGCGCCACCAAAGAGACGCAGATTGACGTGCAGGTCTGGCTGGATCGCGAAGGCGGCAGCAAGATCAATACCGGCGTTGGTTTCTTCGATCACATGCTGGATCAGATAGCCACCCACGGCGGCTTCCGCATGGAAATTAGCGTGAAAGGCGATCTTTACATCGACGATCACCACACCGTTGAAGATACTGGCCTTGCGCTGGGCGAAGCGCTAAAAATCGCGCTGGGCGACAAACGCGGCATTACCCGCTTCGGCTTTACGCTGCCGATGGATGAATGCCTGGCGCGCTGCGCGCTGGATATTTCCGGCCGTCCGCACCTTGAATATAAAGCCGAGTATAACTTCCAGCGCGTGGGCGATCTCAGCACTGAGATGGTTGAGCACTTCTTCCGCTCGCTCTCTTATACCATGGGTATCACGCTGCACCTGAAGACCAAAGGTAAAAACGACCATCACCGCGTCGAGAGCCTGTTCAAGGTCTTTGGCCGCACCCTACGCCAGGCGATTCGCGTTGAAGGTGATACGTTGCCCTCCTCAAAAGGGGTGTTGTGATGAACGTGGTGATCCTTGATACCGGCTGCGCCAACCTGCTATCGGTAAAATCATCTATCAAGCGCCTGGGCTACGACCCGGTTGTAAGCCGGGATGCTGATATAGTGCTGCGTGCGGACAAACTTTTTCTACCGGGCGTAGGGACTGCGCAGGCGGCGATGGATCAGATTCGCGAACGCAATTTGATCGAATTGATTCAGGCTTGCACGCAACCCGTACTGGGTATTTGCCTCGGCATGCAGATCCTGGGCAGCCATAGCGACGAAAATCAGGGCGTCAAAACCCTCGGCATTATTGACGAGCCCGTATTAAAGATGACCGACTTCGGGCTGCCGCTGCCGCACATGGGCTGGAACCGTGTCTATCCAAAAGCGGGCGACCGCCTGTTCCGCGATATCGAAGACGGCGAGTATTTCTACTTTGTTCACAGCTACGCAATGCCGGTATGCGCCAGCACAATCGCCCAGGCGAGTTACGGCGAACCGTTCACCGCAGCCGTGCAGAAAGACAATTTCTACGGCGTGCAATTTCACCCTGAACGGTCAGGTGCCGCCGGGACAAAATTGCTCAAGAATTTCCTGGAGATGTAAGCACGATGATTATTCCCGCTCTCGATTTAATTGACGGCAAAGTGGTGCGGCTCCATCAGGGAGATTATGGAAAGCTGCGCGATTACGGTAGCGATCCGCTACCTCGCCTGCAGGATTACCAGGCCCAGGGCGCACAAGTTCTGCATCTGGTTGACTTAACCGGCGCTAAAGATCCCGCTAAACGCCAAATCCCGCTGATCAAAAAGCTGGTGGCTGGGGTAACAATTCCGGTACAGGTTGGCGGCGGCGTGCGTACTGAAGAAGACGTCGCGGCTCTGCTGGAAGCAGGCGTTGCACGTGTGGTGGTTGGTTCCACTGCGGTAAAATCACCTGAAGTGGTAAAAGGCTGGTTCACGCGTTTTGGTGCCGAAGCGCTGGTGCTGGCGCTGGATGTGCGCATTGATGATCAAGGCAGTAAACAAGTCGCGATCAGCGGCTGGCAGGAGAATTCCGGCGTTTCTCTGGAAGAACTGGTGGAAACCTATCTGCCTGTGGGGCTAAAACACGTGCTCTGCACGGACATTTCCCGTGACGGAACGCTCGCAGGCTCTAATGTGTCACTTTATGATGAAGTCTGCGCGCGCTATCCACAGATCGCATTTCAGTCTTCGGGCGGGATTGGCGACATCAACGATATTGCGGCCCTGCGCGGCACGGGCGTGCGCGGCGTGATTGTCGGGCGCGCTTTACTGGAAGGTAAATTCAACGTAGCGGAGGCGATCTCATGCTGGCAAAACGGATAATCCCCTGCCTGGACGTACGTGACGGCCAGGTCGTAAAAGGCGTGCAGTTTCGCAATCATGAAATCATCGGCGACATCGTTCCTCTCGCCCAGCGCTATGCACAGGAAGGCGCCGACGAATTAGTATTTTACGATATCACCGCCTCCAGCGACGGCCGCGTAGTGGATAAAAGCTGGGTATCGCGCGTGGCGGAAGTTATCGACATTCCTTTCTGCGTTGCGGGGGGTATTAAATCCGTCGACGATGCGGCAAAAATTCTGTCGTTTGGCGCAGACAAAATTTCCATCAACTCCCCTGCCCTGGCCGATCCTGAACTTATTACTCGCCTGGCCGACCGCTTTGGCGTGCAGTGCATCGTGGTTGGCATAGATACCTGGTTCGATAATGAGACGGGAAAATATCATGTCAACCAGTACACCGGCGATGAGAGCCGCACGCGGGTAACGCAGTGGGAAACTCTGAACTGGGTGCAGGAAGTGCAAAAACGCGGCGCCGGGGAAATTGTACTCAATATGATGAACCAGGACGGCGTACGTAACGGCTATGACCTGGAACAGCTGCGCAAAGTGCGTGAAGTGTGCCACGTGCCGCTGATTGCTTCAGGTGGCGCGGGAACTATGGAGCATTTCCTGGAAGCCTTCCGCGACGCGGACGTGGACGGTGCGCTGGCAGCGTCTGTATTCCATAAACAGATTATTAATATTGGTGAGCTGAAAGTATTTCTGGCGCACCTTGGCGTGGAGATTCGAGTGTGTTAACAGAACAACAGCGCGGCCAGCTTGACTGGGAAAAAACAGACGGCCTGATGCCGGTCATCGTTCAGCACGCCGTCTCCGGCGAAGTGCT
>DALYUA010000194.1:0-6453 GCA_031993245.1 Buttiauxella sp.
ACGGACGTAATGAAAGCCTATGTAGATTAACGTTCCAGCTATAATTTTCTTAAGCTGTGGACAATAAATAAGGAAAATTTAATGACGGACAAGCAGGACAACCGCCCTACCGACTCGCTCGATTACGAACCCGTCGCCAAAATTCAGACGGAACCTAAGCCCGAAAGCTCCCCTGTCGGGCAACCCGATGAGCCGGCGCCGTTGGTCAACATCACCACCGGTAACGAAACGGTAAACGAAACGATTGCCACCGTAAATAAAGTAGCCCGACGTCCTATGATCGCGCATCTTTTGCGCGCCACCGAGCGGTTTAACGATCGCCTCGGCAATCAGTTTGGTGCAGCGATAACTTACTTTTCGTTTTTATCGCTGATCCCCATCATGATGGTAGCCTTTGCCGCCGGGGGGTATATCCTCGCTTCGCACCCTACGCTGCTGCAGGATATCTTTAATAAGATCCTTGAAAACGTCAGCGACCCGACGCTCGCCACTACGCTGAAAAGCACCATAAGCACCGCCGTGCAGCAGCGCACGGCGGTCGGCCTGGTAGGGCTTCTGGTGGCGCTTTATTCCGGCGTTAACTGGATGGGCAACCTGCGTGAGGCCGTACGTGCCCAGTCACGTGATAAATGGGAACGCAACCCCCAGGATAATGAAAAATTCTGGGTGAAGTATTTGCGCGATTTTATCTCGCTGATTGGCCTGCTGATCGCGCTGATTGTGACCCTTTCTATCACTTCCATTGCCGGCTCGGCGCAGGATACTATCATCAGCTTCCTGCACCTGGACGGCATTGAATGGCTCAAACCGGCCTGGTATCTGGTTGGTCTTACTATTTCCATTTTCGCCAACTATCTTCTTTTCTTCTGGATATTCTGGCGCCTGCCGCGCCACCGCCCACGTAAAAAAGCGCTGATACGCGGTACTTTTATTGCGGCAATTGGCTTTGAGGCGATCAAGATAATCATGACCTACAGCCTGCCAAAACTGGTCAGTTCGCCGTCAGGCGCGGCTTTTGGCTCTGTATTAGGATTGATGGCCTTCTTCTATTTCTTCGCGCGCCTTACGCTATTTTGCGCCGCGTGGATTGCCACCGCCGAGTATAAAGACGACCCGCGAATGCCGGGGAAAACGCACAAGTAAATCTTCTTCTTTCCTCTCCCTAAGGGAGAGGAAAAGCAAATCAGCACATAAACCCAGCCTGTAACTTTTATTTAACCAAAAACCAGTTTTATCCACTAACTTAAGACTTTTAGCCAGCACTATATAGAAACATCCCGCCGGGACTGAAAATTATCCGCTTTATGTGCAAATTTCGTACAAAGCCAACCGGGAAGCCGCATTGAAATAAGGCTTTTGCTATGCGTAATATGGCCGTTCGTTCGTCAAATAAATAAGAAAAAATTATGCAAGCATCCATTGCCACAACTATCGAGAGCGAGGCTGACGCCACGCCGGTTAACTCACGGGGAAAAGTTGTCGTTGCCTCTCTGGTCGGCACGGCCATTGAATTCTTCGACTTCTACATCTATGCCACTGCTGCAGTGATTGTCTTCCCGCACATCTTCTTTCCGCAGGGCGACCCGACAGCCGCAACGCTACAGTCGCTGGCAACCTTCGCTATAGCCTTTATTGCACGCCCGATCGGCTCCGCGCTGTTTGGCCACTTTGGCGACCGTGTAGGCCGCAAAGTGACGCTTGTCGCTTCACTGCTGACGATGGGAATTTCTACCGTGGTGATCGGCCTGCTGCCGAGCTATGCGACCATTGGCGTTATGGCTCCCCTGCTGCTGGCGCTTGCGCGTTTCGGACAGGGTCTGGGCCTGGGCGGTGAGTGGGGCGGTGCGGCTTTGCTGGCAACGGAAAATGCTCCGCCGCGCAAACGCGCACTCTACGGCTCCTTCCCGCAGTTAGGCGCGCCTATCGGCTTCTTCTTTGCTAACGGTACTTTCCTGCTGCTCTCCTGGCTGCTGACCGACGAGCAGTTTATGGCCTGGGGCTGGCGCGTACCTTTCATTTTGTCTGCGGTTCTGGTCATCATCGGCCTGTATGTTCGCGTCTCGCTGCATGAAACGCCGGTGTTTGCCAAAATCGCCAAAGCGGGCAAGCAGGTAAAAGTACCTATGGGTACGCTTCTGACTAAACATCTGAAAGCGACTATTCTGGGCACGTTTATCATGCTCGCCACTTACACGCTGTTCTACATCATGACGGTCTACTCCATGACCTTCAGCACCGCCGCCGTACCGGTTGGCCTTGGCTTCTCGCGCAACGACGTGCTGTGGATGCTGATGATGGCGGTGATTGGTTTTGGTGTGATGGTGCCGATTGCGGGCTATCTGGCCGACGCGTTTGGCCGCCGTAAATGCATGATTGCGATCACCAGCCTGATCATCATTTTTGCCCTGTGTTTCTTCCAGCCGCTGCTTGGCTCCGGAAGTTCAACGCTGGTGATGGCGTTTCTGTTAATCGGCCTGAGCCTGATGGGGCTGACCTTTGGCCCGATGGGCGCGCTGCTGCCCGAACTGTTCCCGACAGAAGTACGCTATACCGGCGCATCGTTCTCTTACAACATGTCTTCGATTCTGGGCGCGTCCGTGGCACCTTATATCGCCACCTGGCTGCAGGCAAACTATGGCCTGTTCTACGTGGGCGTCTATCTGGCCGCAATGGCAGCGCTGACGCTGATTGCGCTGCTGCTGACTAAAGAAACTCGTCACCAGTCACTGTAAAAACGTTGGTGGATGAGCGCCTGCGCTTATCCACCAAAATTATTTCCTGCGTAGGGCGGGTAAGCGTTAGCGCCACCCGCCACATCTTTTACCTTACTTCTTCATCTGCCCCAGGATGTTCCGGCACTGGTTATCACTGCCCTCGGACGGTGAGATTAGCGCCAACAGCGCGGCCGCAGGCGTTACAAGCGTTGCCAGCGCGGCGGCCACTGCGCCACGGGCTATCAGCGGCCCGGCTTTTACGCCAGCATCCGGATTTTTAAACGTGCCGCGCACGTAGAGCGGCGAGCGCAGGGTAATAATACGAATCCCCTTACTTTCTGGGTTGATGGTTAAATCGAGCCGCTCGTCGGCGAAATTGGTGGTGCCCGTTACGTTAATCAGGGAATTTTCGGTATCAAAGGCGAAGATACGAGGAGTCGCTATCCCGCCCCGTAAATCCAGGTTCGCTGCGGCGCAGTTAATCCGTACTTCTTCATCGCCAAAGATTTGCCCAACAATATAGTTACCTACGTTGAGGCCAACGATCTCCATCAGGTTACGACTGATTAATCCGTCGTTCATCAGCAGCTTAAGGTTACCATCGCTGCTGCCGAGCAGCGCTGCCACCGAGTTACCGCGCCCGCGAATGTCCGCATCGCCGTTCAGTTCACCAAGCGTTTTCTGCATCGTCTCCACTTTTGGCATCAACTGTTTTAGCTGTAAGCGACGCGCCTGAATATTCGCCCGGCCCTGCATCGGTTTCTTGTCGCCTTCAAGATGGATATTGGCGTTGATGGTGCCGCCCGCCATGCCGAATTTAAGCGGTTCCAGGCGCAGATCGGCATTTTTAAGGATGATATGGGTGTTGAGATCGCTAAGCGGTAACGTACCGCTGTGTTCGATACGCTTGCCTTTAAAGCGCACGTCCGCATCCATCACATCCCATTTGTCCGTTTCAAAGCGGTCATAAGGCAGCACTTTATCGGCAGGCTGAACCGTCTTCTCGCCTTTTTTCTCTTCAGACTTTTTGCTCTGCTGCGCGCCTTTACCGGAATCCACGCCGATCAGCGGGCCTAAATCCGCCAGCCGGAGCTGTCTGGATTCCAGTTCCCCCTCAAGCTTAGGACGCGGTTTGCCCTGGGAATACGTCAGCGATCCGTGAATATCGCTGTCGCCGATACGGCCGTTAAAGTTCTGATAGCGGTAAACCGAACCTTTTTCAGTATCGATTTTCGCCAGCAGGTGACCGTCGGTTTCAAACGGCGGCGTATCCGGCAGCAGCACGCCGGTCAGATCGTAGAGGTCGCCCAGCGAATCGCCGGAGAACTTCAGCCTTAAGTCGACGCCGCCCATTTTCATCGGGTCGTTGACGGTGCCGATTAACGCCACGCGGGAGTTGCCGGAATGAACATCCGCCTGGACAGGGAAGGCCGTGTCGCCTTCGCTACGCAGCGCCAGCATGCCGCCGATTTTCCCGGTACCTTCAATCGGCTCGCCGTTATAGCGCCCGTCCACCTTTAAACCAAACACGTAATCGCCTGCTTTCGCGGCATCTTTTCCGGTGGGCTTTTTACCGGAAACTTCATTAAACGGCAGCGGCTTACCAAGCGGATCGACGAGGATGACCATATCCGCTTTGGAAACTTTGTCATCAACGGCAATGCGGCCTTTATCGAACAGAATATTATCCATGCGGAACGACCATGCGGACGGCGTCTGTTTCTGGTCTTTGTTTTCATCGCCCGCCAGCTTAAACGTCCAGTTATTGTTTTTTTCGGACAGGCGAATCAGCCGCGCATCGGGTTTTACAAGCTTAATCCACGGGATATAAACGGTTTTGGTGAGCAGCGCCAAAGGCGCAAGGGTTGCATCCACACGCGGCAGGTGCACCATAGTCACTTCAGGGATATCGGGGGGATTACCGAGGATAATATCTTCAGCATGAACATGTGGCCAGGGCACCCAGCTTCGCCAGCCGGTTTCCTCTTTATTGCGCTCCCACGCCACCCCCAGATCGCCACGTATGGCAAAGGGACGGTTTAGTTCCGTCGAGACTTTTTGGTTGATGGTCGGTTTGAGTCGATTCCAGTCAAACGTAGCGATCACGATGATAGCTATCACAACCAACAACAATAAAATCCCGACTACTGCACTGATAATTTTACTGGTTTTTGACATGCCCTTCCCTCTTCCCGACGTGGCTTACCTTAACTAAAGATAGTTTAGGGTAGCCAAAACGGCATCAGGGAAGGCGAATCAGCACGCTTTTTAGATTTTCAAACGGAACGGGGCGGGACAGATAATAGCCCTGAGCAGCAAAAGCCGGTGAGGCCTGAACGTCACGCCATTCATCTAACGTTTCAATCCCTTCGACAATCACACCCTTACAGTAGCGGTTCATCAGCTGCAGCAGCATAGTAAACAAGGTGCGGCCTTCATCGCTTTTACGCAGCATGATAAACAGATCGCGCGCAACTTTAATGTAGTCGTATCGCACTTCGCTAAGGGCCGAGAAATTCGCCATGCCGGTACCAAAGTCGTCAAGCCACAGCGGGCCGAACTCATGCAGACGCGCAAGCGTCGCGGCCTGAGGCTGGGTGATATGTTCCACCAGCTCAAAGCGCACCCAGGGAAGTTTATCGATAAGCGTCAGAATCGGCTGGTGATGTTTCATCGCCATCAGCGTAGGGCCATCGACGTTTACCGAGGCAAGAATGTTGTGTCCAAGGAAAGTGGTTTGCCACTTTTCCAGCAGATGCAACTGTTCTTCAATCACACTCAGCCGGCTGCGTGTGGAAATAGACGAAAAATAACGATCCGGAGGAATACGGACCTCCTTCTCACTCGGATGCGTCACAACGGTCAGCAACTCCACCGCCATTAACGTCCCGTCAATCTTATAAATCGGCTGAAAGGTATATTGCCGCTGGCACTGTAACCAAAACCGCCTTTCCTGCAAACTTTCGACACTCGCTTCAGCCGTATTAAGCCGGTGAGTGATCTGCTTCAACTTCATCCTGCACGTCCTGTTTGACTTGATAACTCAGATGGCCCGTCGAAAGGTTATCGGCGTTACGATTGATAACTTTATGTTCATCAGCGGCGCAAAGCGGACTTCTTAAATTTCCAACACCTCATCAACAAGCTGGCGCAGCTCAAATTTTTCCGAAACGTTGTTTTAAATTGGTTGACTCATATTTGGGCACGTCTCACACTATTCGTAATTCCACTTATGCAGGTTTTCAATTTATGCCAACCCGGAAAATTGCCGTTATCGGCGAATGTATGATTGAACTGTCGCAAAAAGGTGCGGAAGTTAACCGCGGCTTTGGCGGCGACACCCTCAATACATCTGTCTATATTGCCCGTCAGGTTGAGGCAAACGACCTTGAAGTTCACTACGTCACCGCGCTGGGGGAAGATAATTTCAGCCAGCAGATGCTGGATGCGTGGCAAAAAGAGAACGTCCGCACCACGCTCACCCAGCGTCTGGAACACCGTCTGCCCGGTCTGTATTACATCGAAACGGACGCCTGCGGCGAACGCACCTTCTATTACTGGCGTAATGAAGCGGCAGCCCGTTTCTGGCTGGAGAGCGAGCAGGCCGACGCTATCTGCGCTGAGCTGGCACAATTCGACTACCTCTATCTGAGCGGCATCAGCCTTGCCATTCTTAATCCTGCCAGCCGGGAAAAATTAATGGCGCTGCTGGGTAAAGCGCGAGCTAACGGCTGCAAGG
>DALYUA010000195.1:0-4172 GCA_031993245.1 Buttiauxella sp.
GGCTTTTAGCTTGCCTTTCAGCGAGGTACGCATTTCCGTCGGGCTGTTCACCCATTCACCGTCCCCGGTCAGGCGTGCAAATCCGGTATCGACCAGCGCATTGCTGAGTTTCAGGGTGTCGCCTTTGATGGCTACGTCACCGTCGACACGACCATATTTTTGCCCCCACAGCCAGCACTCGGCGCAGCGCAGCTGCACGTCAGGCCAGTCGCGGAAGCTGATTGCCTCCTGAACAGGCGCAAGAGACGTGCCGCTCGGCGGAGTGGATGATGTAGCGGTAGCGCTCCAGTCAGGATTGAAATAAAGGTATTTGATCGCAGCCTGCCAGGGTGCGTTATCAGGCATATTCAGCGTTGCGTTAATTTCACGACCCTGAGCATTAACCTGCGTGCCGGTTGGTGTGGCACGCGAAACCAGACTGAGGTTGTTCCACTGCTGCCCGGCAAGCGTTAAAGCAGGTGTTCTGAGCGTAATATCGGACGGGAAGACTGCCGAATCGCCAACGCCTGAAACTGCGCCCTGGCTGAATAATGCCAGCCACTGCGCGCCGTCCATAGCCGGAAGGTCTAACTCCAGCCCCGGCTGTTCCGGCAGGGGGGGAATGCTTTGACTATCCGTCGCCCAGATAGCGCGTTCGAGCGTCAATTTTTTCTTCAGTAACCAGCGGCTGGAAAAACGATTTGTTGCTCCGGCGCTGCCCGTCAGATTAAAGCTGTTAAGGTTGCCCTTCACGGCCACCTTTAACGGCAGCGGCTGCCCGACAGATTTATCCGCTGGCGCAGGTAAGTGACTACTCACATCCTTCATATCCGCGTCCAGGTCGACGTTGTAGCTGGCGCTGCCGCGATAAGGCAGCGTTATGCCCACCACGCTTTTCCAGGCTGCGCTACCGCTCAGCGCCTTATTCACCTGTTCCGGTAATACACCCATTTTATTGGGCTGCCAGTTACCGTTCAGGTTAACGCCAATCTGATAATTTTTTTCGCCAGTTTTAGTATTAAAATCAATGTTTAGCGGCTGATTAAACCAGGTTGCCCGCAGCGGCTCGCTTTGCAGATCGCCATTCACAAAACTGAACTTGCCGCTCAGATTCTTCAGCGTGCTGGATAGCGGCTTTATCAGCAAAGTATTGTTGTTAAGCACCACATCGCCTTTCGCCGTCGTCAACTTGCCGTCCAGCGGAATATCAAGATGTAAGCGAGCATTCACATCGCCGCCGATCTGGAGTTCATCAAGAGCTGCGGCCAGTGAGTCCTCAAGCGGTGTGGCTTTAAAATACGGTCCGACAGCGCTTCCCGGCCCTGCGATATCAGCATCAACCAGCAGCTTCTCTTTGGAATAGTCGGGGATAATGGCGGTAAGATTACGGCCGGTAATGCCGCCAAGTTTTACCTCATCGCTCTTCATCCACAGGCCATCGTTGATGAAATCCAGTTCTATATTCAGCTTTTCCAGCGCAGGCCAGTCCGGCTGGAAAGCAAAGGTGGCGTTGCGTAGCGGAACCAGCACTTCAAACTGCCCTTCGTTATGCTGATAAGGGAACAGATGCGGGTTGCCGCCATAAACCAGGGTGGCGTTTTCTGCCTGCCCGCCCTGAATGGCCCCGCTCAGGTAGTCGACCAGCGCTTTGCCCATCAGGTTTTCGGGAAAGTAGCGCCAGGCGTCTGCGCCATTATCGGTATTGATACCCGCCAGGATACTCAGCCAGGGATCGCCCCTGGAAGGCTGAAAATAGCGGAAATCGCCACGCGCCCAAACCGAGCGAGCTTTCACATCCAGATCTTTACCGTCAAGCTGGAAACCCGCGGCATTTTTCCGCCACTCAAGCGTAGCTACGCCTCTTTCAACTTCAAGCGGCGCGCGGAATACCGTCTCATACGGCATTTTTGCATCGGTTATCTGTGCGTTAAGCTGCCCATGTTCCACGCTGCCGGTAATGGACCCCGAGAAATGTTCGGCACCCGGCAACATTTTCCACTGGTCCCAGCTGACATCCTTCCAGCGCCCCTGCATACGCGTTTTTTCGGTTCGCTGCAGCGGGATATCTACCGCCAGCACATCAACGTGCCCGCGTGGTTTCAGGGCATTCCAGATTTCACCCAACTCGGGCGAAATTTTGGCCGCAACCGGCAGCAGGCCATAGAAGCTTTCCAGTTCCATATTCGTTGCGCGCACGCGTAGCTCTTCGCTGCGTTTTCCCGCCTTGCCGCCGACATCCTGCGGATAGAGCCATGCAAGGCTCAGGGAGCCTTTTGGCCAGGTTCTATCATCAAGCGTGATATTGGTAGAGGGAATCGCAAGGTTCCAGCCCGCAGCGGAACGATTTATGCGGGCCATTAAATTATCCACTGATAAATGATGGGACTTATCGTCGCCTTGCCAGCTTGCTCCGCCCTGTTTGAGCCAGACGCTGCCGCCCGCAATATCTCCGCCTTTAATATCCATCCATGCTTCAAGGCTAAATTCTGCGTCCTGCAAATCGACGTTGTCCTGCATCCAGCGGCCCAGCCAGGGTTTAACGTCAACGCGGTCGGCCTGCAGCCATACCTTACCGGTATTGAGGATGCCATCGTCATCACGCAGATCCATCCTGACGTTTGCAAGGCCGTGCTGGCCCGTGAAGCTCGATAAGCTCACCTGCCCCTCAGCACGGTGACGATTTTTAGAGTTCAGCCAGGTGAGCTGGGGAATGGAAAGTTCGGCGCGCTGGCCGGAGAGGGTCAAAAAGCTAAGGGAGCTGTCGCGCAGATCGAAGTGATCGAACTGGCGTAAGAAGAGGTTACTGATTTTGTCCGTTTCAATTTTATCGTTGCTGCTGTTGCGGCTGAGCGGGGTATTGGTACGCATGTGCAGCTGGTAAAAGGTGAGATCGCGGAACTGCCAGCGGGCGTGAAGCAGACTTTGCCAGACATCCAGCGCCAGCGTAACGCGTTTAATGCTCAACTCGCCGCCGTCCTTAAGGCCGGCTTTGATATCACGCACGTCAAGCGTAGGACCGAAATTCTGCCAGCTTGCCTGAATCTGACTGGCATCCACCGGCGTGCCCGTCATGGCTTCAATCTTTTCCAGCAATGCCGGACGCCAGGCGTTGAGGTGCGGCAAAATAAGCCGCATACCACTTACCAGCAGTGCGACGACAACAATCAGCGTTGCGCCTGTGAGCAGCAGAATGCCGGGCAGTCGCCTCACATATCTCTCCTTGTCAGCCTCGCGGCTCGGTACCTCAAAAAGTACAACCCGTGTAGCGGATTACATCATAACGACGTCGAACTGCTCCTGATTATAGAGCGGCTCGATCTGTACTTTTACCTGCTTGCCGACAAAGATTTCCACCTCTGCCAGCGCGTGAGATTCTTCGCTTTTCAGCGCTTCGCCAACCGCCGGGGAGGCATAAACCAGGAAGCGGTCGGAGTCATAAGCATGATGAACACGCACGATTTCACGCATAATTTCATAGCACACCGTTTCCACCGTTTTCACCGTGCCGCGTCCGTGGCACGTCGGGCAACCTGCGCACAGGACGTGCTCCACGCTTTCACGGGTTCGCTTGCGGGTCATCTCCACCAGGCCAAGCTGCGAGAAGCCATTTACGCTGGTTTTCACGCGATCTTTATTCAGCGCCTGTTCCAGAGAGTGCAGAACGCGACGACGATGGTCTTCATTACTCATATCGATAAAATCGATGATAATAATGCCGCCAAGGTTACGCAGCCGCAGCTGACGGGCGATGGCCTGTGTAGCTTCGATATTAGTGTTAAAAATAGTATCGTCGAGGTTGCGGTGGCCGACAAATGCCCCGGTATTGATATCCACGGTGGTCATCGCTTCGGTTTGATCGATAACCAGATAGCCGCCGGATTTCAGTTCAACTTTTCGCTCAAGCGCCCGCTGGATTTCATTCTCAACGTCAAAGAGATCGAAAATCGGCTGGCGACCGCTGTAGTGTTCAATTTTGCTGGTCATCTCCGGCATGTATTCGGCGGTAAATTCCAGCAGCATGTCGTAGGTCAGACGGGAATCAACACGTATTCTGTCCAGCGCTGCATCAGCAAAATCACGCAGTACGCGCTGCGCCAGCGCAAGTTCGCCATAAAGCTGGCAGCGCGTTTTATTGCGCTTTTTACGCTCGCTGACTTTGGTCCAGACGCGTTTAAGGTAAGCGGCGTCAGAAG
>DALYUA010000195.1:4182-6425 GCA_031993245.1 Buttiauxella sp.
AGATCTTCCTCGCATACGCCTTCAGCAGCGGTACGAATGATAAATCCGCCCTGCTCATCGCACCAGGTGCTTACCACGCGTTTCAGACGATCGCGCTCCTCTTCGCTTTCGATGCGTTGAGAAACGCCGACATGCGAGGCGCCCGGCATAAATACCAGATAACGGGAAGGAAGGGTGATGTCCGTAGTGAGACGCGCGCCTTTAGTGCCCAGCGGGTCTTTGACCACCTGCACCATAAGATCCTGTCCCTGGCGAACCAGCTCGGAAATATCGCGTACGGTGAAGTTTTTACGCTCCTCGCCTGCAACGCATTCGGTGTGCGGCATGATGTCGGAGGCGTGAAGGAACGCTGCCTTATCAAGGCCAATATCTACAAATGCCGCCTGCATCCCCGGTAGCACCCGGCTAACACGACCTTTGTAGATATTCCCTACGATCCCACGGCGCGCTTCGCGCTCAATGTGGATCTCCTGCAGTATTCCGCCGTCAATATAGGCTACCCGCGTTTCTGAAGGGGTAACATTGACCAGTAATTCAGCCGTCATCTTTTCCTCGTCCATCACACAATGCGTGAAAATTACTCAGTAGTTCATACGTTTCTACCAGCGGCAGGCCGACAACGGCATGGTAACTGCCGTTTATCTTCCTGACGAAACAGCCACCCAGTCCCTGGATGCCATAGGCACCTGCTTTGTCCATAGGTTCACCACTGGCAATGTAATCGGCGATATCCTGTTCTGATAAGCTTCGGAACGTCACGTCTGTCATCACCAGACAATCGAGCACCGACCGGCTGTCCGCCAGCGCAACCGCCGTCATTACCTGATGTTGATGCCCGGAGAGTAATCGTAGCATCTGTGCCGCATGCTCTTGATCGCGCGGTTTTTCCAGAACTTCACCGTTGTAGATAACAATCGTATCCGCACCTAACACCGGTAAATCCTGCGGGGCTAATGCGACCCCCGCCTGCGCTTTGTCTCGCGCCAGGCGGCGGACATACTGCTCTGCGCTTTCATGGCTCAGACGCTGCTCTTTCACATCCGTCACGATACGCTCAAAAGCTACGCCCAGCTGGGAGAGAAGCTCCTGGCGACGCGGCGATCCAGAGGCGAGATATAAAGATGTCATTTTTACCCTTACTGCACGGCGAATTGCTGGCGAATTTTTCGCATCAGCAGGAATATCCACGGCCAGAGCACGCCGTTCACTACACTACTCCAGAACACTTCCGGCCGGAAGGAGACGTTAATCACCAGAAACTCGGACCAGAAAACAATGACATCGGCGACCAGTGACAAAAGCATCACCACCAGTGCCTGTTGCCAGAGCGCGAGGTTGCGGAATAGTTGGTATTTTAAGGCTGCCAGGTAGGCGACAATACTCAGTGACAGGGCGCGAACGCCCAGCGTGGAGCCACTTATCAGATCCAGTATGGCACCCATGATAAAACCTGTGCCCACATTTACGCGATGGGGCAAGGCGAGGATCCAGTACAGCAGGATCAATAATACCCAGTCCGGACGATAAACTTTCATGTCGTCCGGCCAGGGCATTACCTGCAATAACAGGGCAACCAGAAATGACAGACAGATAACCCAACGGCCCTGGCTACGATAGCTTCCCACTACTGGCCTCCCTGGGTGCCGTTTGCAGAAGAAGAACTCCCTTCGACAGGCGTCTGCGGCATACCGGTGGCCGGAGGCGGCACAGGTGCTGGCGGCCCGACTGAACCAGCCGGCGGTAATACCTGCGGCATCATCTGCATCAGACGTTCATTCGCCACGCGATGCACCTCTTCAGGCAGCATTGGCGTTTTGCCTTCGCGATCCGCCCCCCACAGCAGGAGCAGATAGCGCAGACGCTGCAAGCCAGCCGTTGGACGAGCCTGAATCACGGTATAAGCGCGCTGGGTATCGAGCTTCACGGAAGAAACAACACCCACCGGATAACCTTCCGGGAAGCGTCCCCCCAGACCTGAAGTCACAAGCACATCCCCGACACGGATATCCGTATTCGCCGGCAGATGTTCCAGCTGCAAATCGTCAGTACAACCGTTACCGGCTGCAATCACGCGAATATCGTTACGCAGCACCTGAATCGGCAGCGCGTGGGTAGCATCACAAATCAACAATACGCGGCTGGTAAGCTTCGCCACGGCAATAACCTGACCTACGACGCCTTTATCACTGATAACGGGCTGGCCTTCGTAAACACCGTTGACGCTGCCTTTATCAATAACAACC
>DALYUA010000196.1:0-6408 GCA_031993245.1 Buttiauxella sp.
AACAAAGAGGCGGCGCTAAGCACCACCAGAGATTTAATTTTTTTCATTCACCGCTCGTCTGTCTGTTAATCAAATGTAATAACTAGCCCCTGTCAGTTATGACTCAAAGGAGGCGGACTATTGCTGCGAATAACGAACTTAAAGACGGGCTGTTTCAGCCATAGGATCCCCGGTTTTATCCATACGGGTTATGGTTTCATAATTTCCATGCAATTTATTTATAGTTTATTTCGCGATTTTCGTGAGGGTTGTCCATCGTGAGGACCAAAAAACTGCGGAGGATGGTCTATCCAGCGATCTTTGCGCGTGGCGGCATAGCTGGAATTCATAGGGTAGTAAACGCGATTTTCTTCTTTGTTGGCCTCGCCCACCACCAGCAAACGGACTTCATGCTCGGTATTGTTTATAAAGGTATGGCAAATTCCCGTTCCCGCCGGGAAACCCACGCTGTCTCCCGGCTCCAGTTGATAGAGATTACCGTTGATCCATACTTGTGGATGCCCCTCCAGCACATAAGCAAACTCTTCTTCGCTGCTTTCGGCGTGAGGATAAGATGTTCGTCTTCCGGGCGGCAGGCGCTCATGGTGAATGCCAAGCCGGGACAGGCCAAGGCGGCGGCCGAGGAGCGCGCCGATAGCAAACAGTTCGTTACTGTCCGGATAATGGGGTTCATCTGCGCCTTCTAGCTCACGCCAGTGGCGTATACAGTCTGGTTTTTGCATGTTAGCTCCGGTGGAGGAATTTTTGCGGGGAAACACTGCCAGTATGGACCAGCATTCGGCGTTTTTGCTGCTTTTATGATAAAGTGAGGGGCTACATAATCGAGGAATGCTGATGGATACGACGACTTCACAACACGTGTTAGCGCAGGCCGAAAAGCTTTGCGCGCAGCGCAATGTGCGCCTGACGCCGCAACGTCTGGAAGTGCTGCGTCTGATGACATTACAGACCGGCGCCATCAGCGCTTACGATCTGCTGGACCTGCTACGCGTTAGCGAGCCACAGGCCAAACCGCCAACGGTCTACCGCGCGCTCGATTTCCTGCTGGAGCAGGGCTTTGTTCATCGCGTGGAATCCGCCAACAGCTATGTGCTGTGCAATTTAATAGATCAGCCGACACACTCTTCAGCCATGTTTATCTGTGAGCGTTGTGGCGTAGTAAAAGAAGAAGCCGCCCAGGGCGTGGAAGATATTATGCACAAGCTCGCCGCAAAAATGGGCTTTGCATTGCGTCACAATGTTATCGAAGCGCATGGCTTATGTTCTGCATGCTCTGAAGTGGAGGCGTGCGGTCATAAAGAAGGCTGCAGCAGCCATGACCATTCAGTACAGATTAAAAAGAAGGTGCGTTGAGGAGGGACGGTACATCCTTGTACCCGGGCAGGATAGCCTTTAAAAACTAGCACAACTGAGGGTTATACAGGCTACCAGCGGTAGTTGTTACGGGTTTCCCAGTCAACAACTTCCTTTTCCGCATCATCTTTACTTGAGCCATAACGCTCCTGGATCTTACCTACCAGCTGATCGCGTTTACCTTCAATGACCGTCATGTCATCGTCCGTCAGCTTGCCCCATTTTTCTTTCACGTTACCTTTGAACTGCTTCCAGTTACCGCCGACTTCGTCTTTATTCATAATAATATCCTCATCGTTCGGTGAAGAATCGCTAAAAGTTAATATCGTCCCGGTGCAGCCATCTGGCTACGTTTGCTATCTGCTGGACGTGATAATAATTATAGTCAAGTATCTGGTATCAGAGCGGCAATTAAGAATATTGAACCGTTACAGAGGGGGTAAGCACGCCAGTTTGCGCCAGGATCTAACGGCAAATCAGCGTGCTGAGCAGCGGGTAAAAGCGCGTCTGCGGTTGTAACTAACTATGACTTTCAATCTGGAACCAGGTGTCGTGGCGCCAGTGGCGACGCCAGATCCAGCCCAAAGATAGCCCACGCAGGGCAAGGAACACGGCTACCGCAAGCCACAGGCCGTGATTGCCAAGATGCGGCACGCTCAGTAACGTCAGGCCAAAGCCCGCCGCGGCAACGGCCATACTGTTACGCATCTGGGCACCGCGAGTAGCGCCTATAAACATGCCATCCAGCAAATAACACCAGACCCCCACTACCGGCAGAACAATTTGCCAGTATAAATAGCGATCCGCCTGCTGCTGCAGTTCCGGCAGCGAGGTCAGCATGGCAACGATATTTTCGCCAAAAAGGGCGTACACCACCGCAAAGCTTAGCGCCACCAGGCCTGCCTGACGGCAGGCTGCCTGCCAGACACCCAATAGCTGGCTGCCGTTGCGTGCACCGTAAGCCTGACCAGAATGCGCCTCTACTGCATAGGCAAACCCGTCCAGCGCATAGGCGGTAAAAGTCAGCAGCGTCATCAATACGGCGTTGACCGCCACCACTTCACTGCCCAGTCGAGCGCCGAAAACCGTCACTGAGGCAAAGCAAAGCTGCAACAGCAACGAACGCAGCATGATGTCTCGGTTTAACGCCAGCAGGCGGCGAATATTTCCCCGCCATGCGGTTTTCAGCATCGCGAAATCGATCCCCCGCATCCCCAGAACTTTCATCACCATCAGTAAGCCGATAATCAGCGTGGCGTATTCTGCAATAACCGTTGCCAGTGCAGCGCCCTGCACATTCATGTGCAGGCCCATGACCAGCCAGAGATCGAGCACAATATTCAGCACATTGCCGACAATCAGCAGGATGACGGGGGCTCGCGCATATTGCACGCCAAGCAGCCAGCCGAGCAGCACGAGGTTGGCTAAAGAGGCAGGGGCGCTCAGCCAGCGAATTTCCAGGAAATGCCGGGCCTGCTGTAGCACCTGCTCGTTTCCGCCAACGATATTAAGCGCAAGCGTAATCAAAGGATAACGCAGCACGATAATGGCAATGCCGGCTACCAGCGCCATCAGCAACGGCTGTACGAGCGCACGAGCCAGCGCTGCAGGGTTATTTGCTCCAAATGCCTGAGCCGTTAAGCCCGTGGTGCTCATACGTAAAAACAGAAGCAGCATAAAGAGAAAGCTGGTGGCCGTTGCGCCAACCGCCACTCCGCCAAGGTAGACGGGGCTGTCCAGATGCCCAATCACTGCGGTATCTACCAGACCAAGCAGAGGAACCGTAATATTGGAGAAAATCATGGGTAATGCGAGGCGCCAGAGCGCTTTATCCGTCGACGAGAAGAAACGCATACGGGGATCCAGAGCTTGTAAGGAGAAGGGAATAGTATGGTGATGCGCGGCGAACGCGCATCACAAAATGCGGGGAGCGATTAAAGCCAGTCGCCGTTGCGGATTACCCCGACGGCCAGCCCTTCAATGCTGAAATTCTGTTCGCGAAGATCGACAACGATAGGTTCGAACTCGCTGTTTTCCGGCAGCAGCTGTACGGTGTTGCCCTGCTTTTTCAGCCGTTTTACGGTGACTTCATCGTCAATACGCGCCACAACGACCTGGCCGTTACGCACGTCCTGTGTTTTATGCACCGCCAGCAGATCGCCATCAAGAATACCGATATCTTTCATGGACATGCCGCTGACGCGCAGCAGAAAATCTGCGTTCGGTTTAAAGAGCGATGGGTCAACCTGATAGTGGCCTTCGATATGTTGCTGCGCCAGCAACGGTTCGCCGGCAGCTACGCGCCCTATCAGCGGAACCCCGGTTTCTTCTTCAACCAGCAGCCGAATACCGCGCGAAGCACCGGAAACAATTTCGATAACGCCTTTACGGGCCAATGCCTTGAGGTGCTCTTCTGCAGCGTTTGGAGAACGGAACCCCAGACGTTGAGCAATCTCGGCACGCGTCGGTGGCATGCCGGTCTGGCTGATATGATCCCGAATAAGATCAAACACCTCTTGCTGCCTGGTAGTTAAAGCTTTCATTCCGCCCCCTGGGTGTTTATACAGTTATGCTGTGAGTATATACAGTCAAAGGTGAATTTGAAACCACATATTGAGCAAAAAACCAGGGACTTATCATAATCTGGAAAGGCTCTCGCAAATTATCGCCAGTACTGCCATAGCAGCGTGACCCAGGTAAGCACGGCGAGGAGAATGGCGATCAGCACTGCGGCTGAACCCATATCTTTTGCCCGCCCTGAAAGCTCGTGGTAATCCGTGCCGACACGGTCAACCAAAGCTTCAATGGCGCTGTTAAGAATTTCGACAATCATGACCAGCACAACGGAACCGATAAGAAGAATGCGGATGACAGGATCGACGTCCAGCCAGCAGGCAACGGCAATGGCGATAACCGCGGCAACGCCTTCCTGACGGAAGGCGGCTTCGTTAATCCAGGCGGCGCGCAGGCCTTTCCAGGAATAACCGGCAGCCTTGATAATACGTGTAAATCCAGCGGTGTTATTCGCCATGTTGGGAAACCTTTTTAAAATAAAAGCGTCAATGCTTATCAGTACCCTTCATGCTTCAAGTTTTAATCCGCAATCCGGTAACTTGAGCCTTGACGGGTAAAATCGCAACGCCACAGAAATCTTATGCAGTTTCTGATATTCTTGCGGCGAATTTGCACTATTAACCTGAGGCTTTACATCGTTTATGTCAGGCTGGCCAAGAATTTACTACAAATTACTTAATTTACCATTAAGCGTTCTGGTAAAGAGCAAGTCCATACCGGCAGATCCTCAAGCCGAGCTGGGCCTGGATACCACACGCCCTATTATGTACGTTCTGCCTTATAACTCTAAGGCGGACTTGTTGACGCTACGCGCGCAATGCCTCGCACATGATTTACCCGACCCGCTCGAACCGCTGGAAATAGACGGAGCGGTTCTGCCGCGCTATGTCTTTATCCATAGCGGCCCGCGAGTCTTTACCTATTACACGCCGAAAGAAGAGTCCGTTAAGCTCTTCCATGACTATCTCGATCTGCACCGCAGCAACTCGAATCTGGATGTGCAGATGGTGCCGGTATCGGTCATGTTTGGTCGCTCTCCGGGTCGCGAAAAAGGCGAAGTCAATCCCCCGCTGCGTATGCTGAACGGCATACAGAAATTCTTCGCGGTATCCTGGCTTGGGCGCGACAGCTTCGTGCGTTTTTCCGCACCCGTTTCACTGCGCAGAATGGCAACCGAACACGGCACCGACAAGCGCATCGCTCAGAAGCTGGCACGCGTGGCGCGCATGCACTTTGCCCGTCAGCGTCTGGCTACCATCGGGCCGCGTCTGCCGGTACGCCAGGATTTGTTTAACAAGCTTCTGGCATCCAAAGCTATTGCCCGCGCCGTAGAAGACGAGGCGCGCAGCAAGAAAATCTCCCATGAAAAAGCCCAGCAGAACGCTGTTGCGCTGATGGAAGAGATTGCGGCGAATTTCTCCTACGAAACCATCCGGCTAACAGACCGCGTGCTGGGGCTGACATGGAACCGCTTGTATCAGGGTATCAACGTTCACAACGCCGAGCGCGTGCGCCAGTTGGCTCATGACGGGCATGAAATTGTTTATGTGCCCTGCCACCGCAGCCACATGGATTACATGCTGCTGTCTTACGTGCTTTATCACCAGGGGCTGGTGCCCCCGCATATCGCGGCGGGTATCAACCTGAACTTCTGGCCGGCAGGCCCGATTTTCCGCCGTCTGGGCGCGTTCTTTATCCGCCGTACCTTTAAGGGCAGCAAGCTCTACTCCACCATATTCCGTGAATACCTCGGCGAGCTGTTCAGCCGTGGTTATTCCGTTGAATATTTTGTGGAAGGCGGTCGTTCACGTACCGGCCGTTTGCTCGATCCAAAAACCGGCACGCTGTCGATGACCATTCAGGCCATGTTACGCGGCGGTACACGCCCGATTACGTTAGTGCCTATTTACATCGGCTACGAGCATGTGATGGAAGTGGGCACTTACGCCAAAGAGCTACGCGGTGCCACCAAAGAAAAAGAAGGCTTCATGTCGATGTTACGGGGCTTGAGCAAGCTGCGTAATCTCGGCCAGGGCTACGTAAACTTTGGCGAGCCTATGCCGCTGATGACCTTCCTTAACCAGCGTGTGCCGGAGTGGCGCGATTCTATCGATCCAATCGAAGCGGTACGTCCGGCCTGGTTAACGCCGACGGTGAACGAAATCGCCGCCGAGCTGATGGTGCGTATCAACAACGCGGGGGCGGCAAACGCCATGAACCTGTGCTGTACCGCGCTGCTGGCTTCGCGTCAGCGTTCGCTGACTCGCGAGCAGCTGACCGAGCAACTCGATTGCTACCTCAACCTGCTGCGCAATGTGCCATATTCGCCAGATGCCACAGCGCCGGAACAAAACGCAGATGCGCTGATCGAACACGCGCTGCAGATGAATAAGTTTGAGGTCGAAAAAGACACCATCGGTGACATTATTATTCTGCCGCGCGAGCAGGCCGTGCTGATGACGTACTACCGCAACAACATCA
>DALYUA010000197.1:0-6394 GCA_031993245.1 Buttiauxella sp.
TTAATCATCTGCTTCTCGCCGACGCGGCGGTTTTTGTATTCGACTTCTTCGCTGTCGAGATTACGGTCGCCAATAACCACTGTGTGCGGAACGCCGATCAGTTCCATATCTGCGAACATCACGCCCGGGCGCTCTTTGCGATCGTCCATCAGCACGTCAATGCCTTTGGCGCGCAGGGTGGAGTAAAGCTCTTCCGCCAGCTCTTTAACACGGAAAGATTTGTGCATGTTCATTGGCAGGATAGCGACCTGGAACGGTGCGATGGCGTCTGGCCACAGAATGCCGCGCTCGTCGTTGTTCTGCTCAATCGCCGCCGCCACAACGCGCGTAACCCCGATACCGTAGCAGCCCATGGTCAGCATTTGATTACGGCCATCTTCGCCCTGCACGGAGGCTTTCATCGCTTCAGAATATTTGGTGCCAAGCTGGAAAATGTGGCCCACTTCGATACCGCGCTTAATCAGCAGCGTGCCTTTGCCATCCGGGCTTGGATCGCCTTCCACTACGTTACGGATATCCGCAACCTGCGGCAGAGCTACGTCGCGCTCCCAGTTGATGCCCACAAAATGTTTACCGTCGACGTTTGCGCCAGCGGCGAAATCGCTCATCGCCGCTACGGTGCGGTCAATGACCACCGGAACAGGCAGATTTACCGGGCCAAGAGAACCAGGACCTGCATGAGCCACGGCGCGGATCTCTGCTTCGGTGGCGAAGGTCAGCGGGCTTGCTACCTGCGGCAGTTTTTCCGCTTTCACTTCGTTTAACTCATGATCGCCACGAACCAACAGAGCGACCAGCGGATAAGCGCTGCCTTCCGTCGCTTTGACCAGCAGCGTTTTCACGGTTTTCTCAACCGGCAGATTGAATTGCTCTACCAGCTCAGCGATGGTTTTCGCGTTCGGGGTGTCGATCTGCGTCATTTCTACAGTTGGCGCGGCACGCCCAGCGACAGGAGCCACTGCTTCTGCAAATTCGATGTTGGCGGCATAATCAGATTCTGTAGAGAAGATAACGTCATCTTCGCCACTTTGCGCCAGAACCTGGAACTCATGGGATGCGCTGCCGCCGATAGAGCCGGTATCCGCTTCCACAGCGCGGAAATCCAGACCCATACGGGTAAAGATTTTGCTGTAGGCCTGGTACATCGCATCGTAAGTTTCCTGCAGCGATTCCTGGGTAGTATGGAAAGAATAAGCATCTTTCATCAGGAATTCGCGGGAGCGCATGACGCCGAAGCGTGGGCGCACTTCATCACGGAACTTGGTCTGGATCTGGAAGAAGTTCAGCGGTAGCTGTTTGTAAGAGCTCAGCTCATTACGAATCAGGTCGGTAATGACCTCTTCGTGCGTTGGACCGAGCACAAACGGACGATCGCCACGATCGACAAAACGCAACAGCTCCGGGCCGTACTGCTCCCAACGTCCGCTCTCCTGCCACAGATCGGCGGGTTGAACAACGGGCATGCACATCTCGATGGCACCGGCGTTGTTCATCTCTTCACGCACGATATTTTCGACTTTTTTCAGGACGCGCAAACCGGTCGGCAGCCAGGTGTATAAGCCGGAGGCGAGTTTGCGGATCATCCCGGCGCGCAGCATCAACTGATGGCTGATGACTTCGGCGTCGGCAGGTGTCTCCTTCAAAGTGGAGAGCAGATATTGGCTAGTACGCATGTTGTTACGGTTCCATTTGAACGGCTGATAACCGGCTGCAAAGCAGCCTGTTTCAAAAAAGTGGTTTAGTTTACCAGTGTGGCAGGGATGTCAAAAGAGAGGGGCGATAAATTAGCGTTCTTCGACAGCAAACACTTCAGAACCCTGCTCCGTAACGCGCCAGCGCACATTGAAATCAAGCAGCAGTACGGCATAGGTTTTACCCACATCTTCGCCCTTACAATAAGCTGGTCGAGGATCCTGGGCCAGTACCTGTTGGATAAAGCGCGCAATATTCGGCCAGGCGTTATCCAGCCTGGCCAGTTGCTGTTGCACATCGGCAGTGAAATAAACCGGCATATCGGCAACGGGAGCGGCCTGGGCGTAGCCCGCAACGGCCTGAGGTAACGCTTCGGCAAACGGGAGATAGGGCTTGATGTCGACTATCGGCGTGCCATCAACCAAATCCAGGCTGCCGAGATCCAGAATCACCTGACTTTTCTCGCAGCGAACGCCTTTCAGCTCTACCAGCGACATGCCGATGGGATTGGGGCGGAAGGTCGAGCGCGTGGCAAAGACGCCCATACGCGCATTGCCGCCAAGACGGGGAGGGCGCACGGTGGGACGCCAGCCGCCTTCCATCGTCTGGTGGAAGACAAATAACAGCCACAGGTGGCTAAAGTCTTGCAGGCCGCGCACGGCGTCGGCCTGGTTGAAAGGCGGCAGCAAATGGAGTTCGCCGCCTCCGTCCGCAACCAGGCCTGGCTGGCGCGGAACGGCAAACTTCTCTTTATAGGGGGAGCGAATTACACCAATCTGTTCAAAGGTGAATGCTGTCATTTCGCCGAAACATTCAGCGCGGAACCAACGCAAACTGCCTGGCGGTAGCAGCTTGGCGTACCGCTGGTGACGTCGCAGCTGTGCAACAGTACCGCATTCGCTTTCATTTTTGATGCGTTAATCTGCAGGCGCTTACGTGCGGTTGGGATATTCGGCGGGGAGTCCTGATTGCTTGCCTGGCAGGATTCGCCGCTGACTTCGCCCAGGTCACGGAATGGCTTGCCGACTAAATCTTCTGCATTGGTATAGATTTTTACCGGAGCCGGGCGCGGCGCCTTAGGTTTAGCAGGTTCAGCCTTCGCTGGTGTTGCCGTGCTTTGAACGGGTTCAACGGGGGATCTGCTTAGCATAGAACAGCCGCTCAGCATGACTGCTAATAAACAGATCGGTAAAGCACGCATAATTTTTCCTCAATGAATGATAAATCGGGAATATTGAATCAAGCTCTTGCAAAAATAACAAGACGGGCATGAGCCCGTCTTAGATTATTTACGTAAAAAGAGTGAAAGGGAAATTTACCAGCCTTTAACCGCACCGCCGTTGAAGACTTTGTTTGCCGCTTCATAAACTTCGTCAGACTGGTAAGCCTCAACGAACTTCTTCACGTTTTCTGCATCTTTATTGTCTTCGCGAGTGACGATCAGGTTCACGTAAGGGGACTCTTTATCTTCAACAAAAATACCGTCTTTAGCTGGAGTCAGGCCGATCTGGCTTGCGTAAGTGGTGTTGATAACCGCCAGTGCAATCTGCGCATCGTCAAGGGAGCGCGGCAACTGAGGCGCTTCCAGCTCGACCAGCTTCAGGTTTTTTGGATTCTCAGTCACATCCAGTACGGTCGGCAGCAGACCAACGCCATCTTTCAGCTTGATGAGACCTTGTTTTTGCAGCAGCAGCAGAGAACGGCCAAGGTTAGTTGGATCGTTTGGCAGAGCTACCTGCGCGCCATTTTGCAGCTCATCAAGGGATTTGATTTTTTTGGAGTAACCCGCAATTGGATAAACGAACGTGTTGCCAGCAGACACCAGCTTGTAACCGCGATCTTTAATCTGCTGATCGAGATATGGTTTGTGCTGGAAGGCGTTAGCGTCGATATCGCCTTTGCTTAGCGCTTCGTTTGGCAATACATAATCGTTGAAGGTCACCAGTTCAACGTCCAGGCCATACTTCTCTTTGGCCACTTTCTGCGCCACTTCAGCAACCTGCTGCTCAGCACCCACAATAACGCCAACTTTAATATGGTTTGGATCTTTTTCATACTGACCACAAACCACCAGAGCCAGTGAACCAATCAAAGCACCAACCGCCGCAAAGGTTTTAAATTTAAAAGACATATCCCTTCCTTACTTGAGTAAAAACGATGTTGTGTTGAACGTCTTATTTGTGAGTAACAGCCCGGACGATACGATCGCCAGATAACTGAATTAAATACACCAATACCACCAGTAACACTAATACCGTATTCATCACGGTAGCGTTATAACCGATATAACCATACTGATAACCGATCTGACCTAAGCCGCCGGCGCCGACCGCGCCACCCATAGCAGAGTAACCGACCAGCGTAATTAAGGTGATAGTGGCCGCATTGACCAGACCCGGCAGCGCTTCAGGCAGCAGAACTTTACGGATAATCTGCATAGGCGTCGCCCCCATAGCGCGGGAGGCTTCAATCAGACCCGATGGAATTTCCAGTAGGGCATTCTCTACCATACGAGCAATGAAAGGCGCAGCACCCACGGTCAACGGCACAATAGCCGCCTGCAGGCCAATAGAGGTACCGACTATCGCGCGGGTAAAAGGAATCATCCATACCAGCAGGATAATGAAAGGAATGGAGCGGAAGATATTGACCAGCGCTGACATAGCGCGATAGAGCTTCACGTTCGCGCTAATCTGCCCCGGGCGTGTAATATAAAGCAGCACGCCTACCGGCAGGCCGATAACAAAACCAAAGAAGCCGGACACAAATGTCATCGCCAGCGTTTCATAGACTCCTTTAAGAAGCAACCACATCATTGGCTCAGACATAACCCAGCACCTCTACTTTTACATGTTGTTCCTGCAGCCAGGCGATGGCGGCTTCCGTGTCGTGATGTTCACCATGCATTTCGCACAGCATGATGCCGAACTTCACGCCACCGGCGTAATCCATCTGCGCACTAATAATGTTGCTGTTAACATTGAAGGTACGAGCTGTCTCAGAAAGTAAAGGTGCATCAACTGACTGGCCGGTAAATTCCAGACGCAATAAGGGCACAACTTCATCGCGCTTTTCTGCGCTCAGGCGTTGAGCATAATCTTCCGGAATATCCAGGTGCAGGGTGGACTGAATAAACTGCTGCGCCAGCGGGGTCTTTGGATGAGAGAAGACTTCGCTCACGGTATCCTGTTCTATCAACTCGCCATCGCTGATAACGGCTACGCAGTCGCAGATACGTTTCACCACATCCATTTCGTGGGTGATAAGCAGAATAGTTAAGCCAAGACGACGATTAATATCTTTCAGCAATTCGAGAATAGAACGGGTAGTGGCAGGGTCGAGTGCGCTGGTGGCTTCATCGCACAGTAATACTTTAGGATTGCTGGCCAGCGCACGAGCAATAGCTACACGCTGTTTTTGCCCGCCAGAAAGGTTAGCCGGATAGACATCATGCTTTTCGCTTAAGCCTACAAGATCCAAAAGCTCGGTGACGCGACGCTTAATTTCTTCGCGTGGCGCATTGTCGAGCTCCAGAGGTAAGGCTACGTTACCAAAAACTGTACGGGATGAAAGTAAGTTAAAGTGCTGAAAAATCATGCCAATCTGGCGGCGAGCCTTTGTCAATTGACCTTCAGACAGCGTCGTCAGCTCCTGGCCATCAACCAGTACAGAGCCTTGCGTTGGGCGCTCAAGCAGGTTCACGCAACGGATCAGAGTGCTCTTACCGGCGCCGGATGCGCCAATCACGCCATAAATTTGCCCAGCAGGAACGTGCAGACTGACGTTGTTCAACGCCTGAATGTTGCGGTTCCCTTGCTGAAACACTTTGGTGATGTTTGAAAGTTTAATCATTAGGTTATTTATTATCGTATATGAGTTAGCCGTGGCATTTTCTACTGCCGATAACGGGCGATGACCGTCATCGATATGGATGTTAAGGCATCCAGACGTCTAAATCAATCGGGGCGTGATTGTCTGTTCTCACCCGCTCCCCAAATCATGCGATACTAAAGGCAATAATCCAGTATCAGGAGTTTCCAGGTGGCCCAGTCCGTACCCGCTATTTTTCTCGACCGCGATGGCACTATTAATGTCGATCATGGTTACGTCCATGAAGTCGACCAGTTTGAATTTATCGATGGCGTGATTGACGCTATGCGTGAATTAAAAGAGATGGGCTATGCGTTAGTGCTGGTCACCAACCAGTCAGGCATCGCCCGCGGTATGTTCACGGAAGATGATTTTGAAAATCTGACCGAATGGATGGACTGGTCCCTGGCTGACCGTGGAGTAGATCTCGACGGTATCTATTATTGCCCGCACCATCCGGAAGCAGTAGTAGAAGAGTTTCGTCAGAGCTGCGATTGTCGGAAGCCGCAACCGGGTATGTTGTTGTCCGCCGCTGAGTATCTGCACATTGATATGGCTGCTTCTTATATGGTTGGCGACAAAATTGAAGATATGCAGGCGGCAGCCGCTGCGCAGGTGGGGACAAAAGTACTGGTGCGCAGCGGCAAGCCGGTAACTGAAGAAGGTGAGTCCGCAGCGGATTTCGTCATTAATAGCCTTGCCGACCTGCCAAAAGCGATTAAAACGCGTCAAAAATCGGCGTAACGATTAAAAAATGCGCGGTTGAAAATTAATTTGAAATTAGGGGTTGTCAGCTTCCGAAAAATCCCTATACTGCGCCTCCACTGACACG
>DALYUA010000198.1:0-6383 GCA_031993245.1 Buttiauxella sp.
TTGTGCGCCAGATCGCGCGGTGAGATCGTAATTGTAAATATCTGTGCGATATTGCGTGCGTCCATCTTTACCTACAAAAGCGGTCAAATAATAAAGGTTGACCGGGATGGTCTGCCGGATGTTGACGTACCTGGTGCTACCCTCTTTTAGCTGGCTTGAAATGCGCGTGTCGTTCCAGCCTGCATCCTGCAGCAGCATATTTGCCAGCTCGGAAGCTTTATTGACGCGCACGCAGCCGGAACTCAGCGCCCGCGCATCCTTCTGGAACAGATTGTGATTTGGCGTATCGTGAAGATAGATAGCATCAGAACTCGGCATATTAAATTTGTAACGCCCTAACGAGTTCTGTGTTCCGGGTTTCTGCTGGAAACGGAAAGGTAAATTACTGGCGGTAATGGTTTGCCAGTCAACGCGCCAGGGATCGATGGCTTCTGCATTATTGCTCCATCCGCGCAGCACGCTATAACCATGGCGGTCCAGGTAGCCGGGGTCCTGACGAACTTTCGGCAGAATATCATTACGCGCCAGCGTATTTGGCACATTCCACGGCGGATTAACCACCACGTTATTAAGTGCGCTGCTCATCATCGGCGTTTTACGATCCGGACGCCCGACAATAACGCGGGATGCCAGAGCTTCGCTGCCGTTGAGGTAATATACCAGCGAATAGTTCGGTATATTCACCATGATGCCGGTATCAAGCTTATTCGGCAGCAGACGTAAACGTTGAATATTCAAAGCCACAAGCGAAGCCCGCTGTTGTGGCGTGACGTTCAGCCAGTCACGTGTTAACGGTCCAATCGCACCGTCTGCCCCCAGCCCTTGCCATTTCTGGAAGCGCTTTACGCCCTCAACCAGTTCACGGCTATAAGCGCTGCGTACCGCGACGGAAGCTTTTTTCTTCGGACCGGCGGCAACGCCCTGCGCTTTCTCCTCACCTTCAGTATTAATAGCAGATGGGCTAATCACGGCATCGGACGGCGTAGTAGTAAGATCCTCGCCAGGTAATGGAATGGCCGCTTCGGCCTGCAGCATGCCGCTTCTGGCGAGGATTTCGCGCAGCGCAGGCACATCTTTACTCCACTGGCCCGGACGAAGCGTCTCTTTACCGGTTAGCTGCGGCCACGGGCGAGTATCGCTCAACAGATGCACCAGAGACTGATGCATCCGGTCATATTGCGGATGCTGAGGCGCCAGGGTAGCGATAAAGCTCGCTAATGTCCCCCGATCGACAGCCACCTGCCATTGGTTAATAACAGACAAAGGCGCAGTCTGCATTTTATAAGGCGTGGTGCTGTATAACCAGCGGTTACCTTCGGTGGGAATACCCGAAACGAACTGCAGATAGCCCATCATTGCATCGGAGAGTACGATATCGCGCGCCATGCCGGTCACGGAAGGATCGGTCAGCAGTTCGACCCAGGTAGTGAACTGAGGCTGAATACCCGCAATAGCCAGCTCCGCCAGCTGCTGCTGGAAAGCCTGTACCGCATCGCGGTTTTCCCACATCGGCTTCATCTCCCGTGCTGCATAGAAGGCAGAAAGCGCATTAAGATAGACCGGCGCGTAACCCGCAGGCAGCTGGGAAAGTAGCTGTGAGCGGCTTTGCGCGGCGGACATTGAGGCTGAATCAAGCGACATCGTCCCCGTCAGCATTGCCGTCGCAGTAGACTGAGCTAATGGCTGCTCAAGCGCCGTGGGTTGCTCTGCCGTCACGGCAGAGCTGTCGGAAGGAACCACAGCAGGCCCCTGCTCTTGCGCCTGTACCGTAAACAGTGGAGCCAGACCGAGCGCCAGGCAATAACCTATGGCCGACACTCTAAAACCGTGCATCTTCATAAGCAACATCCCTTGCCCCCTGTTTTACCGTTTATCGTAACCAGCGTTTCGCCTGGTTCTTTTAACAGTATATAAACAGTAAAAACCAATTACCCGCATAAACGTAAAGAAAAATAAAGCTTAAGAAATTTCTGGATCAAAAAAGCGGGCCGTAGCCCGCTATAAAGAAGAATTAACGTGGTGGGGTTAAGATACTTCCGCCGTACCCGGTAAAGCCTCCGGTAGCGGGGCGGCAAAACCCCGCAGGCCCACAACGTGCACGTGTTCGTGATTGTTAAAGACCTTACGGACCAGCTTATAGGTGGTGCCTTTTTCCGGGCTGATGTTTTCCGGCGCTGCAATAATCAGCTGCATTTCAAGTCGTTCGCACAGCTCAAACAGCGTTGCGATTGACCGCGCATCCAGACGGGCGGCTTCATCAAGGAACAGCAGACGGCAAGGCGAGATATCTTTGCCGCGCAGGCGACGCGACTCATCTTCCCAGCTCTGCACAACCATCACCAGAATCGACATCCCGGTACCGATAGCTTCACCCGTAGAAAGCGCGCCGCTTTCCGCGCGCAGCCAGCCATCCGTGCCACGGTTAACTTCCACTTCCATCTCAAGATAGTTGCGGTAATCCAGCAGCTCTTCACCAATGGTCTGCGGCGTGCGCTGGCCCATATCAATTTGCGGGTTCAGGCGCTGGTAGAGCTTCGCCAGCGCTTCGGAGAAGCTCAGACGGTTACTGTTAAACAGATCCTGATGCTGCTCATGCTGCTCAGAAAGGACACTCAGCAAGGTGGCATGTGCTTCACGCACGTTCACATTCAGGCGAACGCTGTTTACCTGACCAAAGGAGACGCTTTGCAGCCCCTGGTTCAACATACGGATGCGGTTCTGTTCGCGCTGAATGGTTTTACGAATAATATTCGCCACGCTGCGGGAACTGATCGCCAGCTTCTGCTCACGCGAGGTCAGCTCTTCGGTCAGACGACCCAGCTCGATCTCCATCTGTTCGATGGCCTCAACCGGATCGTCGGTACGGATAATATCCTGACGGATACGCTCGCGCAGGTGCTGATAAACCGCCACGAAGAACTGAATTTTACGCTCCGGACGTTTTGGATCTTCCGACATCCGCAGCACATCACGTAAATGTTCGTTATCCGCCACCGCCAGACGCAGCGCGCCAAGCGCCTTATCCGACATGGAGCGCAGCTCGTCACCGGTCTGATAAGCCAGCTCGCGACGGTGCAGACGACGCTCTACGCCATTATCTTTCACCATACGCATCACCGCGCACCAGCCCGCTTTCGCCGTCACCACCTGTTCGCGCATGTCGAAATAGCTGCGCTCCAGTTGTCTGAGTTTGCGGGTCAGGTTGCTCATTTCCGCTTCGCAGTAGGTCAGCGCTTTTTCGAGCTGATTACGGCGGGAACGGTTGTTGCTCAGCGCGGTATGTAACTCATCGCGACGAACACGGGCACGCTCTTCTGCGCCAGTATCCGCGCGCACGCCGATGTCCTGCAGCTCTTTATGCAGATCGTTGAGCAGTTCTTTTTTGGTGTCGAAGGAGCTTTTCAGCGAGGCCATTAGCTGGCTGAACTGGCTGAGCTTCTGGGAATGGCTGCGCAGCGCTTCACGGGAGCGCGTACGCTCCGCTTCTGCCTGTTCCAGACGGCTGCGTAGTTTTTCATTCAGATCGCTGTTGCCGTCCAGCATGGCTGCCGAGTCGGAGTAGCTAAAGTGCGCGCGGCGCTGCACCACTTCAGTCAGCGCAAACGCCTGCTGGCGGGCATCACGCTGGATCTGTTGCGCGTACTGATAATCTTCTTTTAACTGCTCAAACTGTTCCGGGTCGCTCTGCAATACTGAGGCTACAGCTTCGAGTTTGGCCAGTTGGCTGCCATGCTGATGAATAAAGCGCGCCGCTTCTTCGGCTTCCATCAGGCGCTCGCGAATCTCATCGCAGCGGTCTGCCAGCGTCTCGTCGTTTAACAGGCTGACGCGCGGCAGCAGGCGGTTTAGCTGCGCAACGCCCTCTTTTGCCAGATCGAACTGCTGGCGCTGCTGCTGATTATCATTTTCGTGATTGCTGATGGCGCGTTCGATTTCACCGCGACGAGTATTGAGCTGGCGAATTTCCTCTTCCGGATCTTCGTCAAACGCCACGCCAAGATGCTGGCCGATAAAGCGGCTGAACGACTGGTGCAAACGCTGGGATTTTTGTACATCGAAGGAAAGCGTGGCGAAGCGCTCCGCCAGCGTCTCACGCTCGGCATGCAGCTTTTCGAGGCGATTTTCACGCGCCGCACGGCCAAACAGCGGCAGCTCCGGCAGACGAGAATAACGCCACTGGCGCTCGGCGGTTTTCACCAGCACCGCAGCGTCCATCTCCTCCACGGTGAAAACGCTGTCATCGAAGGAGGACGGGTCCCCTTCAATCAAATAAAGATCTTCCGGGCAATCTTCCAGGTTTTCGAGCTGTTCGCGAACCAGCGACAGGTCCGGAACGACAATGGCGTGACGGGAGGGGCCATATAGCGCCGAGAAGTACGGCGCATCATCAAGGCTGATGTCATCGTAAATCTCTGATAACAGCACGCCGCCGAAACGTTCAGCCAGCGCATTCAGACGCGGGTCTTCAGCGCCGCCCGGCTGGCTCAGACGCTCTATTTCTTCGTCGATGGCACGCTTGCGGGCGCCGACTTCGTCACGTTCTACCGTGACGTCACGCTCGCGCTCCAGAAGTTGCTGCATGTATTCGGTCACATGCTGGCTGCTCTCAAACTCTTCGTTGCTCTGCTCGCAAAGCTGGTTGAGGCTGGTTTGCGCCGCAAGCCACACTGGCGCGCGCAGGCTCAGACGCTTAATACGCGCCTGAACCTGTTCCTGCTCCTGACGCAGGGAAACGCGCTGCTCGCTGGCTTCTGACACACCCTGTTGCAGCGTCGCAATACGTTCTTCCAGCTCTTCGTGCAGCGTTTCAAGATCTTCAGGATCGAACTGTTTGCCCTGACGCTTGCAGAAATCAGCCAGCAGACGCTCGGCTTCCTGCTGCTCGCGCAGACGCTGCTCAAGTTCGTTAAGACGCATGCGCAAAGGCTGAACTTGTTCAGTGAGATGGCGCTGGTTGTTGCTGTCGCGCAGCAGTTCGCGCGCGGCTTCCCAGGCTTCGCTGCGGCTCACCGGCCCGCTGATTGCCGCAACAAGCTGGTAGGCGTGTTCAAACTGGCTGTGCGCCGTTTGCGCCACGCTCATTTTTTGTTCCAGCGTCAGCAGTTTTTCCGTCGCTTCCTGCTCTTTGGCCTGGAAGGTTTCCAGCCACTCGTCTGCGCTATCCGCGGTTAAATCCGGCAGATGACAGACCGCGCGGGCCCGCTCTAACGCTTGTAACGCCTGTTGATACTGAATCGCACGGGTCTGCTGCACATCCAGCGCCTGCTGATAATCGGCAAGCTGGCTTTTCAGCTCGTCCACTTCCAGCTCTGCGGCTTCCGCGCGCGCTTCGTTCTCTTCCTGCTGTTCGTGGGCTTCGGCTACGATTTCGTTCTGCTCTTCGAGACGCATTTGCAGCTCGTCGAGGTCGGATTCATAACGCTCAATTTTTTCCTGCTGGCGGATAGCCGTCTGCACCAGGTTCAGATGATCGCTGGCGGCCTGGTAATCTGTTTCCAGATCGCCTTCCGCACCGCTGTGCTCGGCCAGTTCACGCGCCATATCAACGTGCTTAAACTGCTCCGTGGCTAGCTGCTTGCGGCTGAGGTGCAGTTCGCGACGGAATTCGAGCGCTTTATCAAGGTGGATGCGGCGTTCGTTGGCGTGACGCATATAGTCCGCCGCCACGTAGTCAGTGGCTTCGGAAATCAGATGCTTGAACAGATCGCGATCGGACTGGGTCACGCGAATGGCTTCCAGCGTCATACGGTTTTCCCGCAGTGCGGCTTCCATATCCTGGAAAGCTTTGCGTACGCCGCTGTTTTCTGGCAGCAGGTAGTCGCGCAGCGAGCGGGTAATGGCGCTGGAAATGCCGCCGTAAAGCGAGGCTTCAATCAGGCGATAGTATTTGCTACGGTCCGAGGCGCTACGCAGACGACGCGCCACGATACCCAGATCGAACATTAAAGAGTGATAATCAGTGATGGAGTTGAACTGCTTAAACTGGACGCCTTCAATAGCTTCCACTTTGTCTTTCAGCTCTTGCAGGCTCAGCACGCGCGCCTGACGCTCGTTGAGCGTTTCTGTCAGCAACTGCGTCGGCTGGATAGAAGTTGGCAGCCCCTGAATAGCAAAAGGTTTGATATCCACTTTACGGTCGCGGCCCGCAACCTGCTGCAGGCGCACGCCAACCACCACGCGCTGATGGCGGGAGTTGATGACATCGAGCGTTGAATAACAAACGCCTGCTTTTAACTTGCCGTGCAGGCCTTTGTCACGTGAGCCAGACGTGGCGCCTGCTTCGGTAGTGTTACGGAAGTGCAGCAGCGTTAAATCTGGAATCAGCGCCGTAACGAATGCCGCCATGGTCGTGGATTTACCGGCGCCGTTACCGCCCGAAAGCG
>DALYUA010000199.1:0-6366 GCA_031993245.1 Buttiauxella sp.
CCATCTCGATCAATTCCCGTCGACGACGATTTCCTTTAACGTTCCGGATAACTACTCGTTAGGCGAAGCGGTGCAGGCGATTACCGATGCGGAAAAAGATCTTTCGTTCCCGGCGGATATCACCACCCAGTTCCAGGGCAGCACGCTGGCCTTCCAGGCGGCGCTGGGCAGCACCATCTGGCTGATTATCGCCTCCGTGGTGGCGATGTACATCGTGCTGGGCGTGCTGTATGAGAGCTTTATTCATCCCGTCACGATCCTGTCGACGCTGCCCACCGCAGGCGTCGGGGCGTTGCTTGCGCTGATGCTGGCCGGGGCGGAACTGGATGTGATTGCGATTATCGGCATCATCCTGCTCATCGGCATCGTGAAGAAAAACGCCATCATGATGATCGACTTCGCCCTTGCGGCGGAGCGCGAACAGGGCATGGCGCCGTATGAGGCTATTTATCAGGCTTGTCTGCTGCGTTTCCGTCCGATTCTGATGACCACGCTGGCCGCCCTGCTTGGCGCCCTGCCGCTGATGCTTTCTACCGGCGTTGGCGCCGAGCTGCGTCGCCCGCTGGGGATTGGTATGGTCGGCGGGCTGCTGGTCAGCCAGGTGTTAACGCTGTTTACCACGCCGGTTATCTACCTGCTGTTCGACCGTCTGTCGCACTACACCCTTCAGCGATTTGGCAAGCGTGAGGAAGAAGCTCAGTGAAATTCTTCGCCCTGTTCATCTACAGGCCCGTCGCGACGATCCTGCTGACCCTCGCCATTACGCTGTGCGGCGTGCTGGGCTTCCGTCTGTTGCCGGTCGCCCCCCTGCCGGAGGTGGATTTCCCGGTGATCATGGTCAGCGCTTCGCTGCCGGGGGCCTCGCCGGAAACCATGGCCTCCTCGGTAGCAACCCCGCTGGAGCGTGCGCTGGGTCGAATCGCAGGCGTTAACGAAATGACTTCGTCCAGCTCGCTGGGCAGCACGCGCATTATCCTGGAATTTAATTTCGACCGCGATATCAACGGCGCGGCGCGCGACGTACAGGCCGCCATCAACGCGGCGCAAAGCCTGTTGCCAAGCGGGATGCCGAGCCGTCCAACCTATCGCAAGGCCAACCCGTCCGATGCGCCGATAATCATTCTGACGCTAACGTCAGATACGCTCTCGCAGGGGCAGCTTTACGATTTTGCCTCCACGCAGCTAGCGCAAACCGTCGCACAAATTGACGGCGTGGGCGATGTCGACGTGGGCGGCAGTTCCTTACCTGCTGTGCGTGTGGATCTCAATCCGCAGGCGCTGTTTAACCAGGGCGTTTCGCTGGACGCGGTGCGCACGGCGATAAGCAACGCCAACGTGCGTCGCCCGCAAGGAGCGGTGGAAGGGAATGCCCGGCGCTGGCAGCTACAAACCAACGACGAGCTGAAAACCGCAGCGGAATATCAGCCGCTGATTATCCATTACAACAACGGCGGCGCGGTGCAGCTGCGCGATGTGGCCAACGTCACCGATTCGGTACAGGACGTGCGTAACGCCGGGATGACTAATGCTAAGCCCGCGATTTTGCTGATGATCCGTAAATCGCAGGAAGCGAACATCATCGAGACGGTCGATCGCATTCGGGCGAAAATTCCGGAGCTGCGGGAAACCATTCCGGCCTCCATTGATTTGCAGATCGCCCAGGACCGTTCGCCGACGATTCGCGCCTCTCTTGCCGAGGTCGAGCAATCGCTGGTTATTTCCGTCGCGCTGGTCATTCTGGTGGTCTTCCTGTTCCTGCGTTCCGGACGCGCCACGCTGATCCCGGCCGTCGCCGTGCCGGTCTCTCTGATTGGCACCTTTATCGCCATGTATCTGTGCGGATTCAGCCTTAATAACCTCTCGCTGATGGCGCTTACCATCGCCACCGGTTTTGTGGTGGATGATGCAATCGTGGTGCTGGAGAACATCTCCCGTCATCTTGAAGCGGGCGTAAAACCGCTTCAGGCGGCGCTGCAGGGCGTGCGTGAGGTTGGGTTCACGGTGCTTTCCATGAGCCTTTCGCTGGTCGCCGTTTTTCTGCCGTTGCTGCTGATGGGCGGCCTGCCCGGGCGCTTATTTAAGGAATTTGCCGTCACGCTTTCGGTGGCGATTGCTATTTCGCTGGTCGTCTCGCTCACCTTAACGCCGATGATGTGCGGCTGGCTGCTGAAGAACAAACCGCAGCATAAGCCGAACCGCAAGCGTGGGTTCGGCCGCGTGCTGGTGTCGATGCAGGAAGGGTATGGCCGTTCGCTTAAGTGGGTGCTCAACCACGCGAAACTGACAGGTCTGGTGCTGATAGCCACAATTGCGCTCAACGTCTGGCTCTATATCGCCATTCCAAAAACCTTCTTCCCGGAGCAGGACACCGGGCGGCTGATGGGCAATATTCAGGCCGACCAGAGCATCTCTTTCCAGGCCATGCGCGGCAAGTTACAGGACTTTATGAAGATTATTCGCGAAGATCCGGCGGTGGATAATGTCACCGGTTTTACCGGCGGGTCGCGGGTGAATAGCGGGATGATGTTTATCTCCCTCAAGCCGCTGAGCGAGCGTAAAGAGACGGCGCAACAGGTCATCGACCGGTTACGTAAAGCCCTGGCAAAAGAGCCGGGGGCCAGCCTGTTCCTGATGGCCGTGCAGGATATTCGAGTCGGCGGTCGCTCTGCCAACGCCAGCTATCAGTATACGCTGCTGTCCGATAACCTTGCCGACCTGCGCGAATGGGAACCGAAAATCCGTCAGGCTTTTGCAAAACTGCCGCAGCTTGCCGATGTCAACTCGGACAGCCAGAACAACGGCGCGGAAATGGATCTGATCTACGACCGTGAAACCATGTCGCGGCTGGGTATCAGCGTAAGCGATGCCAACAGCCTGCTGAATAACGCCTTCGGGCAGCGGCAGATTTCGACCATCTACCAGCCCCTTAACCAGTACAAAGTGGTAATGGAAGTCGATCCGCGCTACACCCAGGACATCAGCGCGCTGGACCAGATGTTCGTCACCAACAGCGAAGGCAAGCCGATTCCGCTTTCTTATTTCGCAAAATGGCAACCTGCGAACGCGCCGCTTTCGGTAAACCATCAGGGCCTGTCGGCAGCCTCGACGGTTTCCTTTAACCTGCCAACGGGCGTTTCACTGAGCGAGGCCAGCGATGCTATTGACCGCACCATGACATCGCTTGGCGTGCCGTCGACGGTGCGCGGCAGCTATGCGGGCACAGCGCAGGTGTTTCAGGACACGATGAAATCGCAATTGATGTTGATTCTTGCGGCTATTGCCACCGTCTACATCGTGCTGGGTATTCTGTATGAAAGCTACGTTCACCCGCTGACCATTCTCTCAACGCTGCCTTCGGCGGGCGTCGGAGCGCTGCTCGCGCTGGAGCTGTTCGGCGCGCCTTTCAGCCTGATTGCGCTGATAGGTATTATGCTGTTGATTGGCATCGTGAAGAAAAACGCCATCATGATGGTGGATTTCGCAATAGACGCGCAGCGTAACGGCAACCTGTCGCCGGCCGATGCCATCTTCCAGGCCTGCCTGTTACGCTTCCGCCCGATTATGATGACCACGCTGGCCGCCCTGTTCGGCGCCCTGCCGCTGGTGCTGACCAGCGGGGACGGCGCCGAGCTGCGTCAGCCGCTGGGAATCACCATCGTCGGCGGTCTGATTGTCAGCCAGCTGCTGACGTTATATACCACGCCGGTTGTCTATTTGTTCTTTGAGAGTCTACGGTTACGTTTTACCCGCAAAAATCGTGAAGATGAGGTGCTGAGCTAAATGACCGACCTGCCCGCAGCCGTTCGCTGGCAATTGTGGATCGTTGCTTTCGGCTTCTTTATGCAGTCGCTGGACACCACCATTGTTAATACCGCCCTGCCCGCCATGGCGACAAGCCTTGGAGAAAGCCCGCTGCATATGCATTCGGTCATCGTCTCCTACGTGTTGACCGTAGCGGTCATGCTGCCCGCCAGCGGCTGGCTCGCGGACCGGGTCGGCGTGCGCAATATTTTTTTCACCGCCATTGTGCTGTTTACCACAGGCTCCCTGCTTTGCGCCCACGCCTCAACGCTTAACGAGCTAGTTATGGCCCGCGTGGTACAAGGTATCGGTGGAGCAATGATGGTGCCGGTGGGCAGGCTAACGGTGATGAAAATTGTGCCGCGCGAGCAGTACATGGCGGCGATGACCTTTGTGGCCCTCCCCGGCCAGATTGGGCCGCTGCTTGGCCCGGCGCTGGGCGGCATTCTGGTGGAGTATGCCTCCTGGCACTGGATCTTCCTCATCAACCTGCCCGTGGGCATTATTGGCGCTATCGCCACGCTCTGGCTGATGCCAAATTACACCATGCAAACCCGCCGCTTTGACGTGCCGGGTTTTTTGCTGCTGGCATTTGGTATGGCGGCGCTCACCATAGCCCTTGACGGGCAAAAAGGGCTGGGAATCTCCTCGCTTGCTCTCGCCCTGCTGGTAGGCAGCGGGGTATTGGCCATTATGCTCTATCTGTGGCACGCCCGTGGCAACGACAGGGCTTTGTTTAAACCAGGCCTGTTTAAGACACGCACCTTTTCGCTCGGCCTGTTCGGCAGCTTATGTGGGCGTATCGGCAGCGGCATGCTGCCCTTTATGACGCCGGTCTTCCTGCAAATCGGCATCGGGTTTTCACCCTTCCACGCCGGTTTGATGATGATCCCGATGGTGCTGGGCAGCATGGGCATGAAGCGAATCGTGGTGCAGGTCGTCAACCGCTTTGGCTATCGCCACGTGCTGGTCGCCTCAACGCTAGGGCTGGCGCTGATTAGCCTGCTGTTTATGGCAACCGCGCTGGCCGGCTGGTACTACCTGTTGCCGGTGGTGCTGGTTATTCAGGGGATGGTCAACTCGGTACGCTTTTCCTCCATGAACACCCTGACGCTGAAAGATCTGCCGGATGACATGGCGAGCTCCGGCAACAGCCTGCTGTCGATGGTGATGCAGCTTTCCATGAGTATTGGCGTTACCGTCGCCGGGATGCTGCTTGGCATGTATGGACATAACCAGATAGCGCCGGACAGCCCGGTGGTGCACAGCGTCTTTCTTTATACCTACCTGAGTATGGCGGTCATTATCGCCCTACCCGCGCTGGTCTTCACCCGCGTTCCTAAGGACACCACAAAAAACGTCATCATCTCGCGGCGTAAAAGGAGCTAATCATGAAATTCTGGCGGCCGGGTATTACCGGCAAGCTGTTTCTCGCCATCTTTTCCACCTGCCTGCTGGTGCTGGCGATCATGCACTGGGGCGTGCGGCTGAGTTTCGAACGCGGGTTTATCGACTACATCAAACACGGCAACGAGCAGCGTCTTGAAATGCTGGGTGACGCGCTGGGCGAGCAGTACGCGCTGCACGGAAACTGGCAATTTTTACGCCATAACGACCGTTTTATGTTTCAGATCCTGAAATCATTTGAACACGACGAGGACGGGCGCAACCTGAACATGCCGCCGCACGGCTGGCGCACGCAGTTCTGGGTAGTGGATCAGAATAACAAAGAGCTGGTTGGCCCACGCGGGCCGGTGCCGCCCGATGGAATGCGTCGCTCCATTAATGTTAACGGACGCGACGTGGGTTGGGTTATCGCCTCCCCTGTAGAGCGGTTAACGCGGAATACGGACATCAATTTTGACCGTCAACAGCGGCGCACAAGCTGGATTATCGTCGCGCTCGCCACTCTGCTGGCCGCTGCGGCAACCTTCTTGCTGGCGCGTGGCCTTCTTGCGCCGGTCAAACGGCTGGTTGAGGGAACGCACAGGCTGGCCGCGGGCGATTTCACCGCTCGTGTAGACTCCACCAGCCAGGATGAGCTGGGCAAACTGGCACAGGATTTTAACCAGCTTGCGAGCACGCTCGAAAAAAACCACAACATGCGCCGTGCCTATATGGCCGATATTTCACATGAACTACGCACTCCGCTGGCGATTTTGCGCGGTGAGCTGGAGGCGATTCAGGACGGCGTACGCAAATTCACGCCGGAATCGGTGGCTTCATTGCAAATGGAGGTCGCCACGCTAACTAAACTGGTAGACGATTTGCATCAGCTATCGCTCTCGGATGAAGGGGCGCTGGCTTACCAGAAAAAAAGCCTTGATATCATTACCCTGCTGGAAGTGGTGGCAGGGGCATTCCGCCAACGCTTTGATTCCCGTGGGCTGACCATTCGCCTCGCTTTACCCGATCGCGTCACTATTTTTGGTGACAGCGACAGGCTGATGCAATTGTTTAACAATCTGCTGGAAAACAGCCTGCGCTATACCGACGCGGGCGGTCAGCTCTCGATTTCCGGCGAGATAATACAGCAGCGCTTCGTCATGACGTTTGCCGACAGCG
>DALYUA010000200.1:0-6344 GCA_031993245.1 Buttiauxella sp.
TGCGCCTGTTTGATACGTTTTTCCGCTTCAGCGACATTAAGTTTGTTACCTTCCATATCACCTACGCGTACCGCAGCCCCTGCATGAATGACATTCAGGCGCGCCGTGCGCAGATGGTTTGAACTGTTCGAGATACCCATGCGGACCTGAATTTCTTCGGTAACGTCCTGCAGCGCCTTATCGCTCTGGATCAGAAAATAGCTCGCCAGCGCAATGCATAAGGCAAATAAAACCAGGATCCCACCAAGAATGGCGCTAAACAGCGGGACCAGGCGGATGTGATGCCAGAAATTTACTGTGCCATATTGAGTGGGGGTTTTTGTAGCCATATCCATGGATTCTCTTCAGAGGAAAGATGTGTAGAAACGTCATCGGCAAAGAGACCTCAAACCCTTATTACCAGGGTGCAGAAATGTGGACTGCGTAGCAAATAACCTGTGGAAAGTTAAGTGGATCACACAATCAAACGGCAGCCCGTTTCTGTTACAACCGCCGTAACCTGAAGGGATTAAATCTACTAAGCCAGCGGTCTCTTCGAGCTGATAACGCGGACTGTGCTTTACTCGTGCTGATACTCTTTTTGTTAAACAGGAGTAAACTGGTTGTAATTATTTGCGCAACAAGACACTGCAAGATGAAATTTAAACCTGCCATTAAGCCCTATCACGCCGCTGCCGGCGGCTGGGGCTCGCTCGAAGCCACCACTCGTTTTGTTATCGACAGCAAACACGCCCTGAAAAATCTGCGCAACCTGATGCGCATGAACAAAGCCCGTGGCTTTGACTGTCCGTGCTGTGCCTGGGGAGATGATAATAAAAGCACCTTCAGCTTCTGCGAAAACGGCGCCAAAGCCGTAACCTGGGAAGCAACACGGCGCTTTATCGATGGCCAGTTTTTTGCCCGCCACAGCGTTAAAAAACTCTATCAGCAGAGCGACTATTTCCTTGAGTATCAGGGGCGCCTGACCGAACCCCTGCGCTACAACGCCCGGACTGACCACTACGAACCGATAAGCTGGGACGATGCCCTGGCGCTGATTGCGCAACATATCCACGCGCTGGAAAACCCGAACCAGATGGAGCTGTATACTTCCGGACGCGCCAGTAACGAGGCATCTTACCTTTATCAACTGTTTGGACGCATGGTCGGCACCAATAACTTCCCGGACTGCTCCAACATGTGCCACGAGGCCAGCGGCAGCGGCCTGAAACGCAGTATCGGCGTGGGCAAAGGTACGATTCATCTCAACGATTTTGATAAAGCTGACGCCATCTTTGTCTTTGGGCAGAATCCCGGCACCAACCATCCGCGCATGCTCCATAGTCTGCGGCACGCCGCTGAAAACGGTGCGCAAATCGTTACCTTTAACACGCTGCGTGAACGTGGCCTTGAACGCTTTGCCGATCCGCAAAATCCGCTGGAGGTGATTACGCCTCTCGCGGGCAATATCAGCACTAACTATTACCAGCCGAACCTCGGCGGAGATATGGCGGCCGTGCGTGGCATGGCGAAAGCGCTGCTGGAAACTCATCGAGGCCAACTTGCGCGCGGTGAAAAAGGGATTTTCGACGAGCAGTTTATCGCTGAGCATACTCACGGCATAGACGGCTGGTTTGCTGAAATCGATAACACAACCTGGGAGCACATTACCCGGCAGTCTGGCTTAAGCGAGCAACAACTACGCGACGCCGCCGCTATCTGGCAGCAGGCTGAACGCGTGATTTGCACCTGGGCGATGGGCATTACGCAGCATAAGCATTCCGTGAATACGGTTCGCGAGATCGCCAATCTGCAACTGTTGGGCGGCCATCTCGGCAAGCCGGGCGCGGGTCTTTGCCCGGTGCGTGGCCACAGCAACGTGCAGGGTAACCGCACAATGGGCATTGATGAGAAACCGCCAGCCGCCCTGCTGGACAGCCTGGGCGCTCATTTCGAATTTGAACCACCGCGTCGGGCCGGGCATAACACGGTCGAAGCGCTGGCGGCGATGCTACGCGATGAGGTCAGAGTGCTGATTGCGCTGGGTGGAAACCTGGCCGCCGCCGCGCCGGACAGCCCTCGCACGGAAGAAGCGCTGCGTCGTTGCGGGCTGACGGTGCATATCAGCACCAAGCTTAATCGCAGTCACCTGGTGCCGGGAAAAGAAGGGTTGATTTTACCAACGCTTGGGCGTACCGAGGCGGATATGCAGGCCACGGGCCGCCAGTTTATTACCGTTGAAGACTCATTTAGCATGGTGCATGCCTCCGAAGGGATCGGTAACCCTATCGCCGACACCCAGCGTTCTGAAACCGCCATTGTGGCGGGCATTGCCGATGCCGTTTTAGGTAAAAACAAACTTAACTGGCTGGCGCTCGCCGATGATTACAACCTGATCCGCAATCATATTGCTGCCACAATTCCGGGCTTTCAGAATTTCAACCAGCAGTGCGAAAAACCGGGTGGCTTTTATCTCGGTAACGCTGCGGCACAGCTACTTTTCAACACGCCGACCGGTAAGGCAGAATTCAGCGCGGCGCCGCTGCCTGTTTCGTTATTTGGCGATCTCGACGCGCCCTTTGCCCTGCAAACGCTGCGCTCCCACGATCAGTACAACACCACGATTTATGGCCTCGACGATCGCTATCGCGGGGTTTATGGTCAGCGCGAAGTGCTGTTTATTCACCCCGACGATATGCTCGCGCAGGGTTTGCAGGAAGGTGACCTGGTGGATATCGAAACGGTGTGGAACGATGGCATTACACGCAAAGTCAGCGGGTTTAAAATTGTTCCATACAATATCCCACGCGGCAATCTGGCGGCCTACTACCCGGAAACGAACCCGTTGGTTCCTCTTTCAAGCGTGGGGGATGGCACGGGCACGCCAACCTCAAAATCGGTGCCGGTAAAAATCAGCCCTTCAGTATCGGTGGCAAATAGCCGTATCGCGTAAGAAACACCTTCTTTGGCTGACTTATCATTAGCTTCCCCGGTCGGGTGGCGCTCATCTGCCCGACCGCCTTCAGCGCAGCAGCCCTGTGCAATAAATGCGAAATCTTTCATTAACAACTTTGCAATATCATAGCGTCAGATTATGATAGCCGCAGCATTCACCATTTGGTTCGTTATACATCCCGCTTTCGCCTGAAAGTCGGTTATGCTCGCGCCGGATGCGTTCATGTTTATCCCAAACGGTACACAACAAGGCGATTTCTGGAAACAGGGAGACGCCGTGGCACCTGCAATTTAAGAAATGATATTTATGGAACATACTACAAGGAAGATGTTCCGACAGGAGAACGTTATGGTAAGTCATACTCCCCCACGCGGCCTGGCCCTGGCGCTGCTGTGGGTACTCGGCGGATTAATGGCCCTCATTGGTCTCGCCATCGGCATCGGCGGAGCTTATTTAGTTTCGCTGGGCGGCAGCTGGTATTTCCTGCTGATGGGCATCGTGATGCTTATTTCCGCCGTATTGATCCTCAGGAAAAAAACCTCCGGACTCATGCTTTACGCCATCGCCTTTATTTGCACCATCTTCTGGGCTATCAGCGATGCGGGTATGGAGTTCTGGCCGCTGTTTTCTCGCCTGTTTACCTTTGCGGTGCTGGCGTTCCTCGCGGCTCTCGCCTGGCCGATTTTACGCGCTGTAAATACTTCAGCGCCGGTAAAAAAAGCGCCGGCTTACGGTATCGCAGCCCTTCTCGCCGTTTGCATGCTGATCGCCGCAGGCTGGATGTTTGTTCCGCAGGTGCAGGTCGCCGCTAATGAAGATGTGCCGGTTAAGCCGGTCGCCGCAGGAGAAGCGCAAAAAGAGTGGAAGCACTGGGGCAATACCACCCACGGCGACCGCTTTGCAGCGCTTGATCAAATCAATAAAGGCAACGTTTCTGACCTTAAAGTTGCCTGGGTTGCCCATACCGGTGATATCCCGCAGAGCAACGGTTCCGGAGCGGAAGATCAAAATACTCCGCTACAGGTTGGCGACACGCTGTTCGTCTGTACGCCATACAGCAAAGTGCTGGCGCTGGATGTGGATTCCGGTAAAGAAAAATGGCGTTTCGACAGCAAGGCTACCGCGCCGAACTGGCAGCGCTGCCGTGGTTTAGGCTACTACGAAGAAACGACCCGGCAGGCTGCCGCAACGCCTGCTGAACCGGCTCAACCAGCTGAACCGGCTCAACCAGCTCAACCAGCTCAACCAGCTCAACCAGCTCAACCAGCAGCCTGCCCTCGCCGCCTGTTCCTGCCAACGACCGATGCGCGTCTGCTGGCGATCAATGCGGATAACGGTCAGCTATGCGATGACTTTGGCGACCACGGGACCGTGGATCTGAAAGTCGGCATGGGCGAAGTTAAACCTGGCTATTATCAGCAAACCTCCACGCCGCTCGTGGCGGGTAACCTGGTGGTAGTTGGCGGACGCGTGGCGGATAACTTCTCCACCGGCGAACCTCCGGGCGTGGTGCGTGCTTATGACGTTCACACCGGTAAACTGGCCTGGGCATGGGATCCGGGTAACCCGGCGATTACCGGCCTGCCGCCAGAAGGCCAGACCTACACGCGAGGTACGCCAAACGTGTGGTCAGCAATGTCTTATGACGCGAAGCTGGGCCTGATTTATCTGCCAACCGGTAACGCCACGCCTGACTTCTTTGGCGGCACGCGTACCCCGGAAGATGACAAATACAGCTCTTCTATCGTGGCCGTTGACGCGGCGACGGGTCAGGTGCGCTGGCATTATCAGACCACTCATCACGATTTATGGGACTTCGACCTGCCGGCGCAGCCGCTGCTGTATGACCTGCCGGACGGGAAAGGCAGCACCACGCCGGTTATCGTTCAGACCTCCAAGCAGGGCATGATCTTCATGCTTAACCGCGAAACCGGCGAGCCGGTGGCGAAAGTGGAAGAGCGTCCGGTGCCGCAGGGCAATATTGCAGGCGAGCGCTATTCAAAAACTCAGCCCTATTCTGTCGGTATGCCGATGATTGGCAACGAAACGCTTAAAGAATCGGATATGTGGGGCGCGACGCCTGTCGATCTATTGATGTGCCGTATCGAATTCAAAGGTATGCGTCACGAAGGCGTCTTTACGCCGCCAGGCCTGGATCGCTCCCTGCAATTTCCAGGTTCACTGGGCGGTATGAACTGGGGCGGCGTTTCCGTTGACCCGAACAACAGCCTGATGTTCGTCAACGATATGCGCCTGGGTCTGGCGAACTACATGGTGCCGCGCGCAAATGTAGCGAAAGACGCAAGCGGTATTGAGATGGGTATTGTACCGATGGACGGTACGCCGTTCGGCGCAATGCGTGAGCGCTTCCTGTCGCCGCTGGGCATTCCATGCCAGAAACCACCTTTTGGCACCATGTCTGCCGTCGACCTGAAATCCGGGAAGATTGTCTGGCAGGTTCCGGTTGGCACCGTGCAGGATACCGGCCCGTTAGGTATTCGTATGCACATGCCAATCCCAATCGGTATGCCGACCCTCGGCGCGTCGCTCTCAACGCAGTCTGGCCTGCTGTTCTTCGCGGGTACGCAGGACTTCTATCTGCGCGCTTTTGATACCGCAAACGGGAAAGAGATCTGGAAATCTCGCCTGCCGGTCGGCAGCCAGTCCGGACCAATGACCTACGTGTCGCCAAAAACCGGTAAGCAATACATTGTGATTAACGCAGGCGGGGCTCGTCAGTCTCCTGATCGTGGCGATTACATTATTGCTTATGCATTGCCTGATTCGCAGTAGTTAACAACGGCGGGTGGCGCTTTGCTCACCCGCCGTATTTTTATTGACCCGCCGTCAGGCAAAGCTAAAACCTTCATCAACCCAGCCGGTAATACCACCCGGCATAATTTTGACCGGACGTCCCAGACGAGCCAGCTTCAGCGCTGCCCGATCTGCTCCGTTGCAGTGCGGTCCGGCACAATACACCACAAACAGCGTATCGGCTGGCCATTCATTCATGCGTTCTGCGTTTATGTCGCGGTGCCGCAGGTGCAAAGCGCCTGGAATGTGTCGACGGGCAAAAGCTTCCGGTGAACCCACCACGTGTAACAGTACAAAATCTATATCCTCTTCTTTCATCGCGGAGTGAACATCGGCGCAGTCTGTTTCAAGGCTGAGACGTTGAAAAAAATGGGCAGCGGCAGTTTCTGGCGCGGCGGACGGGTATTCAGATACGTAGCTCATAGATTTTCCTCCTGGTGTGAGGCTCTACTATAGGGCCGTGCCGCTGGCTTGACAGGTGGCAGGAATGACGGATAGCGTGAAGATCGTGACAATCAATCCCGCAGGTAATGTCTTGAAGAATCCTTTAGTTGTTGCTTTGGCCTATGACGGGCTGTGTACCTTCGAATTCGGC
>DALYUA010000201.1:0-6317 GCA_031993245.1 Buttiauxella sp.
CCAGGAGAAATCCTGATTCAAATCTGGCATGCTTTGTGCAAGAATATAACTGTAGATGCTCATTCCACTTCTTATGCTTGCTTAGGCTTCATAAACCCGGGAATGACGCAGAGCCGATTACGGTGCTTATCGTCCACCGACAGATGTCGCCTCAGGCCTCATCCGACACCATGGACACAACGTTGAGTGAAGCACCACTTAGTTGTCAAAAAGACCTGTTTTAACACCTGCCAACTGGCAGGTGTTTTTTTTGCATCAGGCGAAGGGAAAAGGGCGAAAGAACTTCGCCCCGGGGCTCAAGGGGCAGGATTATTTTGCAGGGTCAGCAGCAGACCATCACGACGCATCAGCGCAGCTTCTTCCGGCTGATGCAGTCTGTCCAGCGAGTCGGCAAGCCAGGCATAATCAAAGGCATCAGGGCGTTGCTTAATAGCTTCACGAAACGCCTCGCTCGCCTGCTGCCATTCGCCGCGCTTCATCAATAGCTGTCCCAGCGTGCTGTGCAGAAGAGGGCGATCGCCCTGCGTTTTGATTTGCTGACGCAGCGCTTTTTCTAACTGCTCCGGATTACCTGACTTCAGGCGTGGCATCAGCAAAATCAGGCGCTCGTCATACTGGCGCTTCAGGCCATCCAGCACGATTTCCTGCGCGGCTTCGTGATCGTCACACTCAATCAGATGTTCCGCCATCGCAACCTGCAGCGTCGTTTCATGACGTGTTTTGCGGCTCTGGTTGCGCCACCAGCTTTTCAGGCCATCGTTGCCCTGATCCGCCATGGCCTGATCCATCATCCCAATCCACGCCTGTTCCTGCAGCGCTGCACGATGGGCTGCATCACCGACCTGTACTTTATCCATAGCAGGAAGGATATCCAGCACGGCGCTCCATGCGCCGGTCCGTACATACGCTTGCTCTGCAAGACGCAATACTTCCGGATGACGGGGCGCAATTTCCAGCAGCTTATCTATGCCATGACGGGCCGCGTGATTCTCGTTGCGGGCTAGTTGCAGACGAACTCGGGTGATCTCTACCGGTAGCTGGTCATTGTCCGCCAGCTCCGCTGCCCGCTCCAGATGTTGGTTGGCGCGGATTTCATCCCCACGCTGCTGCGCCGCTTCGGCTGCCAGCAGATAGTTCACTACGGGCTGTTCGGCGTGATCGGCATTTTTTGCCATTAACTTCTCAACCTGCTGATAATCGCCTTCAGCCAGCTTCAGTAATGCAGCTTTAGTTTGCTTACGTGCACGGCTGCTTTTACGTCCCACGAACCAACCACGGGTACGCGCGCCGGTGCGGAAGATACGACGCAGTATCCATTCGATAGCAAACAGTACGATCATGGTCAGGATGAGAACGATCGCAAGACCTGTGACGCTGGTTTCCACGTTGTAGTTATCGGTCTGAATCAGGACATAGCCCTGGTGGCCCGCAAGCATCGGCCCAAGAACGATCCCGGCGATCAACAGCAGGAAAAGTAATAAGACTTTAATCATGCTTATTCTCCCTGACTTGCTGCGGGCGCCTGTTCAGGCGTGGCTTCGGCTGGCTGAGCAAGTAAATTGCGAACGCGTGTTTGCATCAGTTTTTCCAGCAGCGGCTGGCTTTGTAGCGTTTGCGGGATATCCATATTGATGCTTTGCTGGCCCAGGGCGTCTAATTCATCCAGAAATGCTTTAGTGGTGGCATCGTTGGTATCGTAATAAGCACGCACCCACGTCGAGACGTTTTCAAGCGACTGCTTATAAGTTTCATCCTGATGACGAGGCACGGCCTGAGCGGCAATTAACAGGCGTGAGCGAATATTCTCACGCAGATAAATGTCCTGGTTAGGCGCCAGCAGTGGTACCGCCGTTTCATCGCGGCGACGAATAGTAATAAAACTGTCCATAAAGTTATGCCAGCTTTTCACCAGATTCTGACGCCATTCGGTCATGGTGCTGGACAGTTCGCTGCCGTCGGAATCCATCGGCGTATCGTCATTGTCGTTATCCGCAAGTCGCAGGTTATCAACCTGATTGGCAAGCTGGTTTACCTTCAGGACGATGCCGTCGTAATCCACCTGGGTTATCGATGAAAGCGAACTGATATCGTCGGTTAAGGCGCGACGAGCGGTAAGCAAGCTTGGATCATTCATGTCTGCAAGGCTTGCATCAGCGCTTTTTAGCAACGCGGCGGCGGTAGTGACATCCTGATCGCTCCAGAGCTTACGTCCGGCTAATTTTACCAGGAAATCAGCCTGCGCAAGGAGCCAGGTTTTTGCATCGCTGCCCGAAATGGTGGCCACTTTTTGCTGCACTTCATCCAGCTGGCGTGCCAGATTGGCCTGCTGGCGATTGGCTTCATCAAGCGCCGTTGCCTGCTGTTTGATGGTTTTTTCCAGCTCGGCTTTTTGCTGATCCTGCTGTTTTTGCAGCGCGGTAAGCTGGGTGGTCAACGCATCATTGGTGGCGGTTTGCGCAGAGGCCTGATGTTTGCCATAGGTGTAGAGCCCAACGCTTAACGCCAGGGCAATAGCAATGGCGATGGCGCCCAAAGCAATCCCCGCCACGCCGCTACGATTCTTCTGTGGGGGTTGTTCGGGTAACGGTGTGCTTTCAACCGCGGGTTTGGTCTCTTCAACCATGGTGGAGGAAGTATTTTGTTCCGTCATTGTGGCTTCCCATATTGTTAGGTTTATTGTAACGCGCGAAGCAGCGCGTCATTGTCGGCGTTATCGGCGATGCGAATATCCTGCCAGCCCAAATCCCGGGCAAGGATCGCCAAACGCTCACTGACAACAACCAGTTGGCAGTGGAGTAACCAGTCATTGCGATACCACTGCGGAATCAGCGTATAAAGCTGTTGTAACATTTCACCGCTGGTCACCACCAGGGTGGTGATGCCACGTTCGCGCCAGCGAAAAGCCTCTTCTGTTCCGTCATAAATCCTGGCATTGCGTTGATAACACTCGCAAAAAACTACTTCAGCGCCGCGCGCTGCCAGGGTTTCCCCTAGCAGTTCACGCCCGCCGTTGCCGCGTAGGATCAACGCACGCTTACCGGCAATATTCTGTAATTCAGGTAATTGTAGCAAGACTTCGCTGGTTTCCCGATCCAACGGATAGCGAACTGGCAAATGGCTTACCGTATGAAATGCCAGGGCGGTTGTCCGCCCGATGGCAAACCAGTCCAGTTTCTGCGGCCAGCCGATGCCGTTTTTGCTCAGGAGCGGGTGCGCGTGCTGCACGACATGCCGGGATAAAATAAAAACCAGATCGTCAGCACGAAGCCTGGCAAGCAGCCCCGGCAGTTGCTCTAACTCTCTGCCGCGGGAGAATTCGATAAGAGGAAAACTGTACGCCACCTGCCCGAGTGCGCGCAGACGGCTCACTAACTCATCCCCTGCGGGAGAAGGGCGGGTGACGAGGATAGTCATGCAGGGGCATCCCCGGCATACACTGCGGCTAATACTTCACGTGCGCCATTATTGAGCAACTCTTCGGCCAGTGAAATACCCATGATTTCCGCATCTTCAGGTTTTCCGCGGCGTTCACCGCGCACCATAAAGGAACCATCGGGAGCCCCGACCAGCGCTCTTAGCCATAACTCGCCGTCTTTTAGTTCTGCATAGCTTCCGATCGGCACCTGGCAACCGCCTTCAAGACGCATATTCATGGCGCGTTCCGCACGCACGCGAATTGCCGTTTCATCATGATTGAGCGGTGCGAGTAACTCGCGGGTACGTTCGTCATCAATGCGGCATTCTATACCCACCGCGCCCTGGCCTACCGCCGGGAGTGAAATCTCGGCTGGAAGCGCGCAGCGAATACGGGACTGCAGCTCAAGGCGATTTAGCCCCGCCACGGCGAGGATGATCGCATCGTATTCGCCGTTATCTAGCTTGCTCAGACGCGTGCCTACATTGCCACGCAGCGAGCGGATAACCAGATCCGGGCGGCGTTCGGCTAGCTGACACTGGCGACGGAGGCTGGAGGTGCCAACGATGCTGCCCGAAGGTAAATCATCCAGGCTTGCATACTGATTAGAGACGAAGGCGTCCCGCGGATCGTCGCGCTCGCAAATCGTTACCAGACCCAGCCCTTCCGGGAATTCGACCGGCACATCTTTCATCGAATGCACGGCGATATCAGCACGACCCTCAAGCAAAGCCAGCTCTAATTCTTTGACAAACAGCCCCTTCCCACCAACTTTTGCCAGGGGAGTATCGAGGATTACGTCACCGCGCGTGACCATCGGCACCAGCTCAACGGTAAGCTGCGGATGGCAAGCCATCAGGCGCTGTTTAACATATTGTGCTTGCCAAAGTGCTAATGGACTTTGGCGAGTGGCAATTCTTAATACTTTGTCTAACATGCTTGTTACCGTAATTGTCGTCTGCTTCCCATCCTACCACTCTTCACGGAAGGCTGTCAGTTTCAACGGTTTTTGCGGCAAAGAGGGACGTGCCTCGTATTATGGAATATAAAACGGCTTACTGGTGACCAACTTTGTGCGTAGCGCAACTTTCTTTACGGTCAACCAGCAAGGTGTTAAATTGATCACGTTTCCAGCAGTTGTCTGCCCGTTCGTTTATAATCATAAAGGCAGCAATCGGGAAACGGGTTTTTTCGAAATACTGAAACCATCAGGCGATATGTCTTGTACCTCTATATTGAGACTCTTAAACAGAGACTGGATGCCATCAACCAACTGCGCGTAGATCGCGCGCTTGCTGCGATGGGCCCTGCTTTCCAGCAGGTCTACAGTCTTCTGCCAACGTTGTTACATTATCATCACCCGCTGATGCCGGGTTACCTTGACGGTAACGTTCCCCATGGCATCTGCATTTACACGCCTGATGAAACCCAACGCCATTACCTGAACGAGCTGGAAATGATGCGCGGTATGCCGCCGCAGGAAACCATCGCCGGCGAGTTACCTATAACCGCGCTCTATTCAATGGGCAGCACCTCCTCCGTCGGCCAAAGCTGTTCTTCCGACCTGGATATCTGGGTTTGTCATCAGGCATGGCTTGATAACGACGAACGCCAGCTGCTGCAGCGCAAATGCAGCCTGCTGGAAAGCTGGGCTGCGTCACTGGGAGTAGAAGTCAGTTTCTTCCTGATCGATGAGAACCGTTTTCGTCATAACGAAAGCGGCAGCCTCGGCGGCGAAGACTGCGGCTCAACCCAACATATTCTGCTGCTCGACGAATTTTATCGCACCGCCGTGCGTCTCGCGGGTAAACGTATTCTGTGGAATATGGTGCCGGGCGATGAAGAAGAGAACTATGATGATTACGTCATGTCGCTCTACTCGCAGGGCGTGCTGACGCCAAACGAATGGCTCGATCTCGGCGGATTGAGCTCGCTCTCTGCCGAAGAGTATTTCGGCGCCAGCCTGTGGCAGCTCTATAAAAGTATCGACTCCCCGTATAAAGCAGTGCTGAAAACGCTGCTGCTGGAAGCCTATTCCTGGGAATACCCGAACGCCCGCCTGCTGGCGAAAGACATTAAACAGCGCCTGCACGACGGCGAGATCGTCTCCTTTGGGCTGGATCCGTATTGCATGATGCTGGAGCGTGTGACCCACTATCTGACGCAGATCGAAGATACCGCGCGTCTGGATTTGGTACGCCGCTGCTTCTATCTGAAAGTGTGCGAAAAACTCTCGCGCGAGCGGGCCTGCGTCGGCTGGCGTCGTGAAGTTTTGAGCCAGTTGGTCAAGGAGTGGGGCTGGGACGAAGAGCGTCTGGCGATGCTGGATAACCGCGCTAACTGGAAGATTGACCAGGTACGCGATGCGCACAATGAATTGCTGGATGCGATGATGCAAAGCTATCGCAACCTGATTCGTTTTGCGCGCCGCAACAACCTCAGCGTCAGCGCCAGTCCGCAGGATATCGGCGTACTGACCCGTAAACTTTATGCAGCCTTCGAAGCGCTGCCGGGTAAGGTTACCCTGGTGAATCCTCAGATTTCGCCGGACCTTTCCGAGTCGAATCTTACCTTTATCCATGTGCCGCCGGGCCGCGCTAACCGTTCTGGTTGGTATCTCTATAACCGTGCGCCAAACATGGATTCCATCGTCAGCCATCAACCGCTGGAATATAACCGTTATCTTAATAAGCTGGTGGCATGGGCCTACTTTAATGGCCTGCTGACCTCGCGTACCCGCCTGTTTATTAAGGACAACGGTGTTTGCGATCTGCCTAAGCTGCAGGAGATGGTGGCGGATGTTTCCCATCACTTCCCGCTGCGCTTGCCTGCGCCAACGCCCAAAGCGCTCTACAGCCCGTGTGAAATCCGCCATCTGGCGATTATCGTCAACCTCGAATAT
>DALYUA010000202.1:0-6301 GCA_031993245.1 Buttiauxella sp.
GTTACTCTGTGATGTTGTTCACATGTTCCGTGTCGATGGAGGCGCATTATAGGGAGTTCTCTTCAGGCTGCAACACTAAATTCGCCCTATTTTGACTGACTGCTGCAATCCCCAGCAAAAGCCCGCCTTATACCAGGTTGCACACAGACTTATCCACAAAGATGATTCGAACTGAAATTTCGCGAGCGTGACGCAAACGTTTTCGCTACAATACGCCGCGATAAAAGGACGCCCCGTTTTGGGGCGTTAGCTGAGTTTTACGAATAAAAAACGAGAACTCAGCTAACGCTCTTCTATATGCGAACCAAAGCTAAGGGATAAAACCATGCAACAACGTCGTCCTGTACGCCGCGCTCTGCTCAGTGTTTCTGACAAAGCCGGTATCGTCGAATTCGCCCAGGCCCTCTCCCAACGTGGTGTGGAGCTGCTTTCCACAGGCGGAACCGCCCGTCTGCTGGCTGACGCTGGCCTGCCGGTGACCGAAGTCTCTGACTATACCGGTTTCCCGGAGATGATGGATGGACGCGTCAAAACCCTGCATCCGAAAGTTCACGGCGGCATTCTGGGCCGTCGTGGTCAGGATGATGCCATCATGGCAGAACATGCCATCTCTCCAATCGATATGGTTGTCGTCAACCTTTATCCATTCGCGCAGACCGTCGCTCGCGAAGGCTGCTCTCTGGAAGATGCGGTTGAGAATATCGATATTGGCGGCCCGACCATGGTGCGCTCCGCCGCAAAGAACCATAAGGATGTGGCGATTGTTGTTAAGAGCAGCGACTACCTGGCGATTATTACCGAGCTGGATGCCAACGAAGGTTCCCTCACTTTAGAAACCCGCTTCGACCTGGCTATTAAGGCTTTTGAGCACACCGCCGCTTACGACAGCATGATTGCTAACTACTTTGGTAGCCTGGTACCTGCTTATCATGGCGAGAGCAAAGAGCCTGCCGGTCGTTTCCCACGCACGCTGAACCTGAACTTCATTAAGAAGCAGGATATGCGCTATGGCGAAAACAGCCACCAGCAGGCTGCTTTCTATATAGAAGAAGAAATTCAGGAAGCATCCGTAGCTACCGCAACGCAGGTGCAGGGCAAAGCGCTTTCCTATAACAACATCGCTGATACCGACGCTGCGCTGGAATGTGTAAAAGAGTTCAGCGAACCTGCCTGTGTAATCGTGAAGCACGCCAACCCATGCGGCGTGGCCGTTAGCGATTCCCTGCTGGATGCTTACGACCGCGCATACAAAACCGACCCAACCTCCGCATTTGGCGGCATCATCGCCTTTAACCGCGAACTGGATGCGCAAACCGCTCAGGCCATTATTTCTCGCCAGTTTGTGGAAGTGATCATTGCCCCTTCGGCCAGTGAAGAAGCCCTGAAGATCACCGCAGCGAAACAAAACGTCCGCGTCCTGACCTGCGGCCTGTGGCAGCAGCGCGTTCCGGGTCTGGACTTCAAACGTGTTAACGGCGGCCTGTTAGTGCAGGATCGCGACCTGGGCATGGTCACCGCAGCAGACCTGCGCGTAGTCAGCAAACGCCAGCCAACCGAGCAGGAGCTGCGTGATGCGCTGTTCTGCTGGAAAGTAGCGAAGTTCGTCAAATCCAACGCTATCGTTTATGCCCGCGAGAATATGACCATTGGTATAGGCGCCGGTCAGATGAGCCGCGTTTACTCCACTAAAATTGCCGGTATCAAGGCGGGCGACGAAGGCCTGGAAGTAAAAGGTTCCGCCATGGCATCCGATGCCTTCTTCCCGTTCCGCGACGGTATTGATGCCGCAGCGGCCGACGGCGTAAGTTGCGTGATTCAACCAGGTGGATCGATCCGGGATGAAGAAGTGATCGCCGCAGCCGACGAGCACGGGATCGCAATGATCTTCACCGACATGCGCCATTTCCGCCATTAATTCGGAGCATTAACGAATGAAAGTTTTAGTCATTGGTAACGGCGGGCGCGAGCATGCGCTGGCCTGGAAAGCGTCGCAGTCACCGCTGGTTCGCACCGTGTTTGTCGCACCGGGCAATGCGGGTACGGCTCTGGAACCTGCCCTGCAAAATGTAGCGATTAATCCAACCGATGTTTCAGCCCTGCTCAGCTTTGCGCAGAATGAAAAAATCGATCTGACGATTGTCGGCCCTGAAGCGCCGCTCGTTATCGGCGTGGTGGATGCCTTCCGTGCCGCTGGCCTGAAAATCTTTGGTCCGACTCAGGGGGCTGCGCAGTTAGAAGGCTCTAAAGCCTTTACTAAAGATTTCCTGGCCCGCCACAACATCCCTACGGCCGAATATCAGAATTTCACCGAAGTGGAGCCAGCGCTGGCCTACATCCGTGAAAAAGGCGCGCCAATTGTTATTAAGGCTGACGGTCTGGCCGCGGGCAAAGGCGTGATCGTGGCGACGACGTTGGCAGAAGCTGAAGCTGCCGTTAACGATATGCTGGCGGGCAACGCGTTTGGCGACGCCGGGCACCGTATCGTAGTGGAAGAGTTCCTTGACGGCGAAGAAGCCAGCTTCATCGTGATGGTCGACGGCGAGAATGTATTGCCGATGGCAACCAGTCAGGATCACAAACGCGTAGGCGATGGCGATACCGGCCCGAACACTGGCGGCATGGGCGCTTACTCCCCTGCTCCGGTGGTCACCGATGAAGTTCATCAGCGCGCAATGGATTTGGTCATCTGGCCAACCGTGCGCGGTATGGCGGCGGAAGGTAATACCTATACCGGCTTTCTGTATGCGGGTCTGATGATCGATAAGCAGGGTAATCCTAAAGTTATCGAGTTTAACTGCCGCTTCGGCGACCCGGAAACGCAGCCTATCATGCTGCGTCTGCAGTCCGATCTGGTTGAACTGTGCCTTGCAGCCTGCGAGGGTAAACTCAACGAGGCAACCTCACAGTGGGATGAGCGGCCTTCTCTGGGTGTCGTCATGGCCGCTGGCGGTTATCCTGCTGAATATCGCAACGGCGATGTTATCCACGGCCTGCCGCTGGAAGAAGTGTCCGATGGCAAAGTTTTTCACGCCGGAACCCGGCTGCGTGAAGACGATCAGGTTGTGACCAATGGCGGGCGCGTTCTGTGCGTGACCGCGCTGGGCAAAACTGTCGCAGAAGCCCAGGCTCGTGCCTACGAACTGATGAAGGATATTCGCTGGGATGGCAGCTTTAGCCGTTCGGATATTGGCTATCGCGCCATTGAGCGTGAAAACGCGAAGTAAACCAGGAAACCGCCCGCGTGGCGGTTTTTTTATGGCTAAAACCCGCCGGGCTTCGGCTGCCAGGTGCAGAAGTCCTCATTCGCCACCAGCAAAAGCTGGGAACCTTCCGGCGCCTCCAGCCAGGCAATGCTGACCTCAAGCGAAGAATGGCTCTGGCGACGCTCGATATGGCTCAGAGATGGATTGTCCAGTTTCGGGCTGAAGGTTTCTCCTTCGCAGGTCGTTACCGTGCCATCGCGATGCCAGCGCCCTTGCCGCAGTATCACTTTCCCGATGCGCAGCGCTTCGCTGGTCGCTTTCGTGCGGGTGGCCTGATACTGATACAGCGCTATTTGTTCCCTGGAAAGCTGCTGTTTTTGGCCGCCCACTTCGCGCTGCATAAAACTCAGCTCTCCGCGATCGTCAAAACGTACTTTATTATGTTCGGGCTGCTTACTCTGAATATTCTGTTCAATAAAGACCAGGCTATCGCCCTGCCAGCGATATTCGTTCGTTGTGGTAGCACCGTTTCCGTACGGGCTAAACGCTGTCAGCATATGTACCGAACCGTCGCTGTTATCTTTACGCCAGATGCGCACCACGCCCTGATCGGCTACATAGCCGCTGGCGGTAAACGGAGGGAGAGCATTACTGCTACACGCCGTGAGCAGCAGCGCGCCCGTTAACGCCACCAGCGGGCGCCAGACAGACAAAAGGGGCGAAATCGCCCCTCTGCTAAAACTGTTCACCGACACGCGTTAATTACTTAACTGCGTCTTTCAGTGCTTTACCAGAAACAAACGCCGGCACGTTAGCCGCGGCGATTTTAATTTCTTTACCGGTCTGCGGATTGCGGCCAGTGCGCTCAGCACGGTGGTTCACTTTGAAGGTACCGAAACCAACCAGTTGTACAGCATCACCTTCTTTCAGAGACTCAGTAATTGCAGCCAGAGTGGATTCCAGAGCAGCTTTAGCCTGTACTTTAGACAGGTCAGCCTTGTCAGCAATTACATCAATCAGTTGAGTCTTGTTCATAAGTTATCCTTACAATGTGTTTATCGCTTGCTAAGCATCGAGTGCGACGGAAATGCCTGAAAAGCACTCTCCTGCATACGCGCACCGATAGCCACTTTTTTTCGCCCCACAAATGTAGACCAGACGGGGGGCTAATGGGAAGCCTCCAGGCCCTACAAATCAGACTATACGTCACGTTTTGTTGTCTTATTGCTGCAAATTTATACCGATATTGCTGCTCCCGGCCTCGCGGAGGTCCGCGCGTAAGCCTTTGATCAGCTCAATATCTCGTTCTTCGCAGTCGGCCAGCAGGCGGAAAATCTCCCACTGAATGTCCCATTCTTCTTCCACAGCCGGGTTTGCACGCAGCTCTTCGTCGGTCATTTCGCGACCAGCCTGCGTCATTTCAAGCATGGCTACGGTGGTGATAGAGGATTTACTGACTTCGATGGCATGCTCCAGCGTTTCGCCTGAAAGACGAGAGTGAAGCAATTCGCTCAATGCCACACAGGCATCGATAGCCGGCCAGACGCCGTAAATATCATAGTCGTCCGCAGAGGGAATCGCCTCTTCCAGTTTTTCCAGCTGGCTATCGAAATTCACTTTCGCATCTTTTACGGTTAGCGTTTCCCAGATGAGATCGACAATACGACGATAAAGCTGGGCATCGCCAAAGCCGGTTTGCTGGCAGAACATGGCGTAGTTGGGGTACATGCGCTCGCATAAAGAAGCCATAAAAGTGACGTGCTGCCAGCTTTCCAGCTTCTCCAGGCGCAAATGAATTGGGTTCTGTAACATTACGATGTCTCAAAGACGGGAAATTAGCGGCAGTTTACCCTAATCACCCCTGAATTGCTTGCCACCGCGCGAAAGCCGGGCGACCCGATGCAACGGCGTCTGCCCAGCGCGTAGGCTCGGGTAAACGATAACCTGCCATGCATTTTTGCACCCATAGCAATGCTGTATCGGTACTCACGCGATGCCCGGTAGCCACAAAAAGAGGATTGCAGCGTTTTTTGCTGCGCCACACCCAGGCAAGCTGCTCACCTTTGTCGATCAGCGGCTGTTTTTCACCGACTTCATCGCCCAGAGGTTCAAAACGTCCACATAGCCGCTTTTTGGCGACGCCGATAGTTGGCACATCTACCAGCATTCCAAAATGGCTGGCAACGCCGAGGCGGCGTGGGTGCGAAATACCATGCCCATCGACAAACAGTAAATCAGGCTTACGGGAAAGCATCTCCCAGGCCGCCAGCAGCGCAGGATATTCGCGAAAAGAGAGGAAGCCGGGGATATATGGCATGGTGGTGGCGATACGCGCCACCTTGTATTCCACCAGCTCAAGGGAAGGATATTTCAGCAGCACAATGGCGGCGCGCGTGACTTCACCGCCCTGCTCAAACCCCACATCGGCTCCGGCAATAAACGCCGGAGGATCAACGTCAAAGCGATCCTCGCGGATCACATTTGATGCCAGTTCGATCTGTTGTTGACGAAGTGCTGCAAGATCCATTTTCTCTCCTTTTTTACTGATGATACCGCGCGGACAAGCGGTGAACAGCCTCCACAAACGCACCCGCATGTTCTGGCGGCACGTCCTGGTGAATACCGTGGCCGAGGTTAAAGACATGCCCCTCGCCCCTGCCGAACCCTGCCAGAATCGTCGAAACTTCTTCTTCGATGCGGGCAGGTGGAGCATAAAGCATAGACGGGTCCATATTTCCTTGCAGCGCAACTTTGTGCCCCACGCGGCGGCGAGCGTCGGCAATGTCCGTCGTCCAGTCCAGGCCTAACGCGTCACAGCCGGTCTCCGCCATGGCTTCCAGCCACTGTCCGCCACCTTTGGTAAACAGCGTTACCGGCACGCGGCGACCTTCGTTTTCACGCAGCAGGCCATCGACAATTTTGTGCATGTAATAGAGGGAGAACTGCTGATAGTCGCGCCCGGTCAACACGCCACCCCAGGTATCGAAAATCATCACCGACTGCGCACCTGCTTTGATCTGAGCGTTAAGATACAGCGTGACGCTTTGCGCCAGCTTATCAAGCAGCAGATGCAGCGCCTGCGGATCGGCATACATCAT
>DALYUA010000203.1:0-6291 GCA_031993245.1 Buttiauxella sp.
ACCTACGGGCAGAAGTACGTCGAAGAGGGCTTTGGCTTCGCGCTGGGCTGGAACTACTGGTACAACTGGGCGGTGACCATCGCCGTTGACCTCGTCGCCTCACAGCTGGTGATGAATTACTGGTTCCCGGATACCCCAGGCTGGATCTGGAGTGCGCTGTTCCTTGGCATCATGTTCCTGCTTAACTACATCTCCGTGAAAGGTTTTGGTGAAGCGGAATACTGGTTCTCGCTGATTAAGGTTACCACCGTCATTATCTTTATCATCGTTGGCGTGATGATGATCGTTGGCATCTTTAAAGGGGCGGAGCCTGCGGGCTGGAGCAACTGGACGATTGGCGATGCGCCGTTTGCCGGCGGGTTCTCAGCCATGATAGGCGTGGCGATGATCGTCGGCTTCTCCTTCCAGGGCACCGAGCTTATCGGCGTGGCGGCGGGTGAATCTGAAGATCCGGGCAAAAACATTCCGCGTGCCGTGCGTCAGGTTTTCTGGCGTATCCTGCTGTTTTATGTCTTCGCGATCCTGATTATCAGCCTGATCATTCCTTATACCGATCCGAGCCTGCTGCGCAACGACGTGAAAGATATCGGCGTCAGCCCGTTCACGCTGGTGTTTGAACACGCGGGACTGCTCTCTGCGGCGGCGGTGATGAACGCGGTTATTCTGACCGCGGTGCTGTCGGCGGGTAACTCCGGCATGTATGCGTCAACCCGTATGCTCTACACCCTGGCCTGCGACGGCAAAGCGCCACGCATCTTCTCTAAGCTGTCTAAAGGCGGCGTGCCGCGCAACGCGCTGTATGCGACGACCGTTGTGGCGGCGCTGTGCTTCCTGACTTCTATGTTCGGCAACCAGACTGTTTACCTGTGGCTGCTTAACACCTCAGGGATGACCGGCTTTATCGCCTGGCTGGGTATTGCCATCAGCCATTACCGTTTCCGTCGTGGCTATGTGAAACAAGGCTTCAATATTAAAGATCTGCCGTATGTTTCAGGCTTTTTCCCGCTTGGGCCGATCTTTGCTTTTGTGCTGTGTTTAATCATCACGCTGGGTCAGAACTACGAAGCGTTCCTTGCTGACACCATCGACTGGGGCGGCGTTACCGCAACCTATATTGGTATCCCGCTGTTCCTGGCCATCTGGTTTGGCTACCGGATAACCAAGGGCAGCCGCTTCGTGAAGTACAGCGAAATGACCTTCCCGGCAAGTATTAAGAAATAAAAACTGAGGGCGCGATTATCGCGCCCTTTTACTTTGCCTGTATTAACCGTACGTTCAGGGATTAGAAGTTATAGGTTAAGCCCAGGGTATAACGACGCCCGTCAAGGATAGTGCCGTAGTTATCGTAATCGATAGTTTTATCAAAGACGTTATAGACCCCGGCCGACACCGTCATATCTTTATTTGCGTTATAACGCAGACCAACGTCTACCAGCGTGTAGGAAGGCGTGCCCTGAGCCATGGAGGTTCTGCTCAGGTATTCTGACGTTTTCCCGCGCAGGTTCAAACGGCTCCAGAAACCAACGTCCGGCATGGCCTGCCAGTCAAGCGTTGAGTTGAACATATGCTTAGGCATTTTGTTCAGCGGCTTGCCGGAGAATTGCCCGCTCTTTTGCTCTGACTCCGTGTAGGTATAGTTGCTGGTAAGGTTCAGCGTTTGCGTGATTTTCCACCCAAATGTGGATTCCACGCCGCGCATGTTGGCTTTATCCACGTTTACCCTGTCGCTGACGAAATCATAGGAGTGATTGCCGATACGACACGCCGGATCTGCACTGCTGTTGCAGCGGCGCAATTCGGTAATTTTATCTTTAAAATCAGTGTTAAATAGGGTGATCCCTGCGTTGAGGTTGTCGCTGTTATCCCATAAAAGCACAATTTCTTCGCTCAGGCTTTTTTCAGGTTTGAGATCGGGGTTACCAACGATGATTCCGTCCAGACGACCACCGCCGGTCACCTGTCCCCAACTGGCCGAGGATTGACGTAAATCCGGTGAGCGGTAACCCGCGGACACGCCGCCTTTAAGCGTCCACTGGTCGGTGAGGTGCCAGACGCCGTAGCCGCGCGGTGTCCAGTGAGTCCCGTAGTTTTCGTCTTTATCCATACGCAGGCCGCCCGTCAGCGTGAAGCTGTCGGTCATTGCCCATTCGTCTTCGCTGAATAATGCCCAGCTCCAGCGCGTTAATTCGTTGAGGCCTTGCGCGGCTTCAAGCTGGTTACCATCGTCCTTGAGTTTTTCATAACGATACTGTGCGCCGAGCGTTAACGTATGGTCATCCAGGAAAATTTGGTTCTGGTTATTCAGTACCGTGTTGTAAGACTCCATATCACGGCCAGGGTTATTGGTTTTTTCCTGCTGCACGTAGGTCGTGGTATTAAAAGCGTCATAGTAACCGTGGTGGGTCAGGGCGTAGGTCGTATGCTCATAACGACTTTCACTTTTGCTATTTCCGGCCGCCGTTGATTCACCCGGCGTGCTGTTGCGATCCTGTAATTCTCTTGAAATATCAAGGTCGAAATCATTTTTATCATCCGGCGTAAGGTTGAATCCTACCGAGCCATTACGCATTTTCTGCTCGTTATAGCCGTTGAGGATTTTATCTTCTGCCCGACGTGAAAGTAACCCGGTTACTTTGGCACCCAGCAAGCCTTCAATGAGAGGGCCTGCGGCATAGAAGTCCGTCTGGAATATATCACCGGAATCATTATTTTCCTGGAACGTTGCGTCGCCATGCAGGGAGCCTGCCCAGCCGCGGGTATTGGACGTTTTTTTGGTAATGATGTTAATAACGCCGCCCATTGCATCGGAGCCGTACAGAGAGGACATAGGGCCGCGAATAACCTCTATACGTTCGATAGATTCGAGCGGAGGCATCCAGCCCTGTTCAATCCCGGCATTATCACTATTGGGGCGGGTGCCGCGCGTACTGATACGCTTACCGTCGATTAAAAACAGCGTGTACTGGGAAGACATGCCGCGAATGCTGATATCGCTGCTGCTGCCACCGCCGGTCACCACAACGCCAGGCACGTCTTTTAGCGCGTCGGTAACGTCACGCCAGGCTTTATCTTCAATTTGCTGTTTGGTGATAACAGATATCGAGGCTGGAGCATTCTGTATTTTCTGTTCAAAGCCCGTTGCAGTGACAACCAGCGTGTCTTGTGTATCTGCCAGGGCAAGTGAAGGCGCAGTTGTTGCACAAACAAGTGCGGCGATAAGTTTGATGCGAGGTATAGCCATGCTTTCCACTCCATGTGTTGAGAAAAGGCTCCATCAGAAATGACCCGGTAATGATTGTGTATATCTTTGTCTTCTAAAGTTTCTTAGGTGATGGAGAGCCGTGGGGGATTGTACAAAAATATTCTATTTTGTAAACACGAATGATATTAATTATCATTTTCTTTGCATGATAAGGCATGGCTATTACTGGATGGGATAAGAAGGGATATAAAGGCGGGGCAAGCCCCGCCCGGTGCTACTTCAGCAGGTGCTCCGCATGGAACCGCAAATGGTCCTCCACGAAGGAAGCGATAAAGTAATAGCTATGGTCGTAGCCCGGCTGCACGCGCAGGGTTAACGGCCAGTTTTTTTGCCTTGCCGCTTCCGCAAACTGTGCGGGTTGCAGCTGATCGGCGAGGAACTGGTCCGCATCGCCCTGATCGATAAGCGTCGGCAAGGCGTTTGCCGGATCGGCGTTCATCAGCAGGCAGCAGCTATCCCACTCCCGCCACTGGTTTTCATCCGTACCCAGGTAAGCGGTGAAGGCTTTTTGTCCCCACGGCACGCGCGCTGGATTCACAATCGGCGCAAAGGCGGAAACGGAACAGAAGCGGCCCGGGTTTTTCAGCGCGATGCTTAACGCGCCGTGTCCGCCCATCGAATGCCCGAAAATCGACGCCTTTTCGCTAACGCTGAAATTATCGGCGATTAAGGCAGGCAGCTCGTCGCGAATGTAGTCATACATGCGGAAATGCCCGGCCCACGGCTGTTGGGTCGCGTTGAGATAGAAACCCGCGCCCTGGCCCAAATCGTAGCTTTCGTCATTCGGCACGTTCTCGCCGCGCGGGCTGGTATCCGGCATCACCAGAACCACGCCCGTCTCCGCCGCTACGCGTTGCGCACAGGCTTTAGTGGTGAAGTTCTCATCATTACAGGTCAATCCGGACAGCCAGTACAAAACGGGTGGGGGAGTGGTGCGCGGCGGAGGCAGAAAAATACTGAATGTCATCGGGCAGTTCAGTACCGCGGAATCATGGCGCCAGCGCTGCTGCCAGCCTTCAAAACATCGGTGTTCTTCGAGGAGTTCCATCAGGACGTTTCCTTAATTATCTTCACTATCAATGAACAACTTTCACTTCACCCCAGTCTAGTCATGCTGCATCATGCTGACAACGATATTGTAACAATTGAGGTTGCTGTGGCGGTACGGATTGCGTTAACGGGTTTTCTGGTGCTGGTGGTGGCGATGGGTATTGGCCGCTTTGCCTTCACGCCGCAGGTGCCGCTGATGATAAGCGAAGGCCAGCTCACGTTAACGGGGGCCGGACTGGTGGCCGCTATAAACTACCTGGGTTATCTGGTCGGCGCGTGGGATGCAATGCGCGCCCGGCAGCGAGTAGAGCTGCGTTTGCTGGCCGGGGTCTGGGGGGCGGTCATCCTTACGCTACTATCGGCCACCGTTGATTCCGCGCTCTGGCATGCGCTCATTCGCTTTTTGATTGGCTGGGCGAGCGGCTGGGCGATGGTGCTTATTGCGGCCTGGAGTAATGAACAACTGGCGCATCTCGGCAAGCCTGGCTTGAGCGCTGCGGTGTTTGCAGGACCGGGAGCCGGGATATTTATCAGCGGATTGCTGGCGGTCGGCATTCACAGCCTGCGGCTGGAAGCAAGTGAAGCCTGGCTGGTTTACGGGATGCTGGCGCTGGTTTTTGTATTGCTGATTGCCCGTAATCTGCCGCGCAAAGGCGAACTGCATCGCCCGGAAACGGCACCGGAACCGCTGGTGCTGACTGCGCCGCTTAAACGACTGGTATGGAGCTACAGCCTTGCGGGCTTCGGGTATATCCTGCCCGCCACCTTTTTATCGCAAATGGCGAACGCCCGCTTCCCGGACAGCCTGTTTGCGCAGTTTGTCTGGCCGGTGTTCGGCGGAGCGGCGGTTACAGGGATATTGCTCGGCATCGCCACTCGTCAGATGCTGCACAGTAATCAGCGGCTGGCGCTGGTGCTGTGGCTACAGGCGCTGGGCGTTTTCGCCCCGGCGCTTGTTTCAGGCATGACAGGCCTGGTGCTGGGTGCGCTGCTGGTCGGCGGCGGATTTTTATGTGCCGTGCAGCTTTCCTTGCAGTATGGCCGTGAAATGGCACCGCAACACACGCGCTATCTGGCCGGATTGTTAACTACGGGCTACGCCGTCGGGCAACTGATTGGCCCTGCGCTGTCGGCGTTATCTACCGCCTTAACGCATCAGCTTGAACCCGCACTTTATGTCGCCGGCGCGGCGTTAATCGTTGGTGGCGGCCTGGTCTGGAAAAGGTTCTGACGATTTCAATAATTATCCTTTGCACTACTGGATTATGCGGGCGCGCTCCCGCACAATGAGCGCACACTTTGTCCCACGTAGGGCAGAGGTCAGCCACACCTGCAGGAGAAAACAACATGTCTACACTCAGTAAAGAAGCCGCTCTGGTTCACGAGGCTTTGGTCGCGCGCGGCCTGGAAACGCCGCTGCGTCCGCCGTTGCGTGAACTGGATAATGAAACCCGCAAACGCGAGATCGCCGAACATATGTCGGAAATCATGCAGCTGCTGAACCTCGATCTGAGCGACGACAGCCTGATGGAGACGCCGCATCGCATCGCTAAAATGTATGTCGATGAGATTTTCTCCGGCCTGGATTATGCCAATTTCCCGAAAATCACCGTCATTGAAAACAAAATGAAAGTTGATGAAATGGTGACGGTGCGCGATATCACGCTGACCAGCACCTGCGAGCACCATTTTGTGACCATCGACGGCAAAGCAACGGTTGCGTATATCCCGAAAGACACCGTGATTGGCCTGTCGAAAATTAACCGCATCGTGCAGTTCTTTGCCCAGCGCCCGCAGGTTCAGGAGCGTCTGACGCAGCAAATTCTGATTGCGCTGCAAACGCTGCTCGGCACCAGCAATGTGGCGGTTTCTATTGATGCGGTCCATTATTGTGTGAAAGCACGCGGTGTGCAGGACGCGACCAGCGCCACCACCACCACGTCGCTCGGCGGCTTGTTCAAATCCAGCCAGAATACACG
>DALYUA010000204.1:0-6284 GCA_031993245.1 Buttiauxella sp.
GATCCTCTCTGGGGCGATCACCTCCCTGGTCGTACTGCTCAACTATCTATTGCCGCACGCAGCCTTTGGCCTGCTGATGGCGTTAGTGGTGGCAACCCTGCTGCTGAACTGGATCATGATTTCACTGGCCCATCTGAAGTTCCGCGCGGCCATGCGGCGTGACGGGCACGAGACTCAATTTAAGGCGCTGCTATATCCGTTTGCCAACTATCTGTGCATCACCTTTATGCTGATGATTCTGGCGTTAATGTGCAGCATTGCCGATATGCGTCTTTCGGCAATGTTATTACCCGTGTGGATCCTCTTCTTGTTTTGCGCGTTCAAATTACTGCGGCGTAAAACGGTATAGTATTTTCACTATCATCCCTCCTGTACTTATTAAGTACAGGAGGTGACATATAACTGTAATAAATTGTGCGTATTAATTTGTGTTAGGTAAATATGTTATCGTTACGACTTAATTTGCTATCACAGTTATTTTACAAATAATTATTAAGCTTATGACAATTCCAGAATTTATCCTCTTCTGAATAAATATTTCTTCCCAGAGTGCTGTAATTAGAAGAACATACCGCGCACGCGGCCTGTCTGGCCCGGCTAAATACAATGAAGATCTTTATTTGCCACTTATCGTGGCTTTACATCCTCCTTTAACAGCACGGGATTCGTATGAGAGTAAATAACCCGGTTACCGGGTATGAGCAACTCCTCAAAGAGGGAGAGGCTTTAATGTCGACTACCAATACAGACAGCTATATTACTTATGCTAACTCCGCCTTTATTAAGGCATCCGGATTCACGGAGGAAGAGTTAATTGGCGAACCGCATAATCTTATTCGCCATCCGGATATGCCTTCTGAAGCCTTTGCCGATATGTGGGCCACCTTACACGATGGAGACAGCTGGACGGGGATGGTAAAAAATCGTTGTAAAAATGGCGATCATTACTGGGTTCGCGCGAACGTGACGCCCGTTTATCACGACGGCAGGCTGACGGGTTATATTTCCGTACGTACCGTGCCGGGCAGAGAAGAGGTGCAGGCCAGTGATGAATTGTATAAGGCCGTGCGGGAAAAGCGTGCCGGACACTTGCGGTTTTACAAAGGTCTGGTGATCCGCCGCGGCTGGAAGAGCGGACTTTCGCTGCTCCAGAGGCTTTCGCTTTCAAAGCGTCTGGCCGGGGCGATAATGATCCCAACGCTTAGCATGCTTGTGCTGCCGTTTTCAGGAGTAGGTCCGGTTGCGCAGGCAGCGTTAGCGGTTGGGCTGTTTCTCTGCCTGAATGCGCTGTTGCAGCAGCAGATAGCTAAGCCGGTGAGAACCATCGTGCAACAAATGCAGAAGATTGTCTCCGGTCAGAAAGCGGATCTGTTTCATGTTAATCGGGTGGATGATATCGGCCTGTTGATGCGCCTGGTAAACCAGTCGGGCCTGAATTTACGATCGCTGGTAGATGACGTTGGCACGCAAATCGGCGGTATCAGCGATATTAGCCAAAAGCTTGCCGCCAGCAATAAAGCAATGAGCGAGCGCACCGATGAAACTTACGCGCAGCTGCAACAAACTGCGGCAGCCATCGAAGAAATCTCCGGGGCGGTTGAGCAAACCGCCGATACTGCAGCACAAACCACGCACATGGCCGTGCAGGCGAGCGCAAGGGCGGTTGAAGGCGAGGAGATGATGAAGAAAACGCTGACCATGATGGAATCTATGGCGCAGGCGAGCCAGCATATCGTCGAAATAATCAGCGTCATTGACCAGATTGCCTTCCAGACCAATATCCTGGCGCTTAACGCAGCGGTTGAAGCCGCGCGAGCGGGCGTTTCAGGACGAGGTTTTGCGGTAGTGGCCGCAGAAGTTCGTAACCTGGCGCAGCATTCGGCAAAGGCTGCGAAAGAGATAAAAGATCTCATCGACAATAACGTGGCGAGCGTCGGCTCGGGCGTTGGCATGGTGAAAAAAGCCGAGAAGCACATCAGCGAGATGGCGGCGGAAATTTTGCGCATGACCGCACTTATCCGTGAGATAAGCGATGCAACCCGTGAACAGACCAGCGCCCTGGTGCTTATCAACAGCTCCGTTGAGCGCATCGGCACCATGACGCAAAACAATGCCGATATGGTCGTCAATGCCGGAACGGTAGTGGATAACCTAAATCAACGTTCGGTGCGTCTGAGCCGCGCGATCGACGTCTACGGCAGTTAATCTCGCTACGCCGGACGTAACGCTTAGCGATGTCCGGCAGCTAATCCGGCCGGATTTCCGTTATCATGTCCCTCTGGAAATCAGTTGTTAAAAGGCAGGGGAAATGAGCGTTAGTCGGAAAGGGATGTGGTATGTGTTATTCGCGGCGGTATTGTGGGGGAGTTCAGGCGTGTGCGCTCAGTACATCATGGAACAAAGCCATATCTCTTCGGAATCGCTCACCATGTTGCGCCTGCTGTTTTCTGGATTAATCCTGCTGATCCTCTCTTTTATGCACGGCGATAAAATATTTGGCATAGTTAAACATCGTCAGGATGTCATCTCCCTGCTGGCCTTTACGTTATTTGGCGCGTTAACCGTACAGCTCACTTTTCTGCTTACTATTGAGAAATCAAACGCGGCCACGGCGACGATTTTGCAGTTCCTTTCACCCACGCTCATTGTTGTCTGGTTTGCTCTGATGAGGAAAAAACGCTCCGGGAAGCTGGTTTTTGCTGCGGTGGCTACCTCGCTGGTGGGCACTTTTCTGCTGGTAACGCATGGCGATCCCACCTCGATTACTATTTCGACAGGTGCGCTGTGCTGGGGTATCGCTTCGGCCTTTGCCGCCGCGTTTTACACCACGTACCCGTCGGCGTTAATTGCCCGCTACGGCACGCTGCCCATCGTTGGCTGGAGTATGCTGTTGGGTGGCTTAATGTTAGTGCCCTTTTATGCAAATCAGGTTGGCAGTTTTAGCGCCAGTGGCGGGACGATATTTGCCTTTTTCTATCTTGTGGTGGTGGGAACGGCGATGACCTTTAGCCTGTATCTGACCGGCGCGCAGATGATTGGTGGGCCTAAGGCGAGTATTCTGAGCTGTGCAGAACCGCTGAGCAGCGCCCTGTTATCGCTGCTGCTGCTGGGCATTACGTTTACCCTGCCGGACTGGCTCGGTACGCTGCTTATTCTCTCTTCGGTGATCCTTATTTCGCTGGATTCACGTGGGAAACTTCACGCAAACTGATTCACAGGGTGGATAGCGCCGCCCTGTGAAACAAAAAAGCTTACGCTTCGGATACCATCGGCGGCAACGGCCAGCCACCCAGTCGTTTCCAGCGGTTGACGACTTCACAGAACAGCAGGGCGGTTTGCTCGGTATCGTACAGCGCGGAGTGCGCCTGGCTGCTGTCAAAGGGAATACCTGCAGCAATGCAGGCTTTAGCCAGCACGGTCTGGCCTAATACCAGGCCGCTAAGCGCCGCCGTATCAAAGGTGACGAACGGGTGGAACGGATTGCGTTTTAACGATGCGCGCTCGGCGGCGGCCATCATAAAACTGTGATCGAACGTGGCGTTATGCGCCACCATAATCGCCCGGTTACACCCGCTGTCTTTTATACCTTTGCGCACCATTTTAAAAATGGCGTGCAGGGCGTCGTATTCACTGACTGCGCCACGCAATGGGTTGTGCGGGTCGATGCCGTTGAAGGCCAGCGCTTCCGGTTCGAGGTTTGAACCTTCAAAAGGTTCGATATGGAATTGCAGCTTTTCATCAGGCGTTAGCCAACCGTCTGCATCCATCTTTAGCGTGATGGCAGCAACTTCCAGTAAGGCGTCAGTTTTGGCATTAAAACCAGCGGTTTCAACGTCGATGACTACCGGATAAAAGCCGCGAAAACGGTCGCACAGGCCAGGCAATTGCGTGTTGTCAGACATCAGAATCTCTTAATACGGGGAAAATGCAGCGCGCATTATGGCAAATTTCAGGAAGGGAAGCTAACGGGCGCAAAGCACGCCCGCTAACAGAACATTAATTGCCCAGGCCTTTGCCTGCGTCTTTGCTTTCAATCAGCTCGATTTTGTAACCGTCTGGATCTTCAACAAAAGCGATAACGGTACTGCCGCCTTTTACCGGGCCGGCTTCGCGGGTGACGTTGCCGCCGTTATTGCGAATACGTTCACAGGCCTCGGCTGCGTTATCCACGCTTAGAGCGATATGACCGTAGGCGTTGCCCAGCTCGTAGCTCTCCACACCCCAGTTGTAAGTCAGCTCGATAACCGCTTCGTCGGTTTCCGGGCCGTAGCCGACAAACGCCAGCGAGTATTTATATTCAGGGTTTTCGCTGGTGCGCAGCAGGGTCATGCCCAGTACGTTAGTGTAAAATTCGATGGAGCGTTGCAGATCGCCAACACGCAGCATGGTATGAAGTAAGCGCATAAAATCCTCTGGGAATTAAACCGTTAACGGCAAGTAGCGTGGTCAGAATGTGGGATAAGTATAGCGGCGATTGCGCGCCGCTATCAATGCGGGGGATTATAAAGTCGGATAGTCGGTATAACCTTCCGCGCCGCCGCCGTAGAAAGATTCAGGACGTTGCGGGTTGAGTTCGGCCTGGCGATGCAGGCGTTCAACCAGGTCCGGGTTGGCGATGTAATCACGACCAAAAGCTACCGCGTCGATTAGCCCTTTGACGATTAACGCTTCGGCTTTTTCAGGCGTATAGGCACCCGCCCCGATGATGACGCCGCTGAAGCGTTCGCGCACTTGCTGACGGAACGCTTCGCTATAGGGTTTGCCGCCGGCCCAGTCAGGCTCGGACATGTGCAGATAAGCGATGCCGCGCTTGCTCAGCTCTTCAATCAGATAAAGTGCATCAGCTTCTTCGTCCGGGCCGTTGTCGACATTCTGGAAAGTCCCGACCGGCGAGACGCGAATGCCAATGCGATCGGCGCTCCACTCCTTGCTTACGGCATCCACCACTTCCAGCACCAGACGAGCGCGGTTTTCGCGGCTGCCGCCATACTGGTCGGTTCGATGGTTAGAGGACGGCGAAAGGAACTGGTGCAGCAGGTAGCCGTGCGCGGAGTGCAGCTCAACAAGATCAAAACCCGCGTCGCGAGCGTTGCCCACAGCCTGACGGAAATCGTTCACAATGCCCGGGATCTCTTCCAGCTCCAGCGCGCGAGGCATGGAGGTATCGACACGGATCGCGTTGCCATTTTCGTCACGCAGCGAGGTGCGGGTGCCTGCAGAAATTGCGGATGGCGCTACTGGCGCCTGGCCATCTGGCTGAATGCTGGCGTGGGAGATACGACCGGTGTGCCAAAGCTGCACGGCAATACGGCCATTTTCAGCATGCACGCCCGCGGTGATTTTTTTCCATGCTTCGACCTGCTCGGTACTGTGCAGACCAGGCGCGCCTTCGTAGCCTTTAGCCTGAGCGGAAATCTGAGTCGCTTCGCTGATGATAAGCCCGGAGCTTGCGCGCTGGCGATAATACTCACCCATCAGTGGAGTAGGGATGTCACCCGGCACGATGCTGCGCAGACGCGTCAGCGGCGCCATGAAAATCCGGTTTGGTGTAGTAATCGCACCCACTTTCAGTGGAGTAAATAATTTATCTGCTGACATGGCGTATCCTTGAGTAGACCGGTCGTCTGGTAATGAGTTAAATAAAAAGCCAGACTGCTGATAAAGCCCGGCGGTGTTAAATTCGGTTGCTTGCCCACTCTCAGGAGAGAGGCTGCACGATTAAGCGATTCACATAGATAATCGCGCTTTCCAGCGGCACTGCGCTCCGAGAAATCTTCGCCTGCAGGCTGGCGCCCAGCCACAGAGCGTAAATAGTTTGCGCAAGGCTCAGCGTATCCCCTTCAATAACCAGGCTTTTTTCCGCCTGGCCCTTTTCCAGCGCGTTTGCCAGCTGACTGATTATCTGCGCCGCACCTTTGTCCAGCGCGCCACGCATATCTTCAGAAAGATCGCAGACCTCCGCCGACAGCTTTACCGTCAGACAGCTAATCAAGCGGCTGTGCTGGCAGAAGTAGGTAAGGGATTCCTGATACCAGCCCAATAGTTTTTCGCGATAATTGCCGCTGCCCTGACAGAAATGCTGTTGCAGCCGCTGATTATAGCCTTCGTAATAACGCTCCAGCATCACCACGCCAAAGGCCTCTTTCGAGCGGAAGTAATGATAGAAGGAGCCTTTCGGCACTTCGGCGGTGCGCAGCAGTTCGCTTAATCCCATGCCGGTAAAGCCGCGCTGCAGGCAAAGCTGCTCGCCGGTGGCAAGGAGATGTTCACGTGTATCATGTGCA
>DALYUA010000205.1:0-3898 GCA_031993245.1 Buttiauxella sp.
GCACGCTAATCCCGCTGCGTTTTTTGATCAGGAAGCATACACCGCCGTGGTGCTCGGTACCGGATGCTTTGACCAGCTCCGCATCGTCTACCACATGGTAGGCTTTGCGGTTAGCGGCCATCCAGCGCAGCGCTTCTTTGAAACGCGGCGTTACGCTCTGGATGAACCAGGCGCGTACGATACAGTCCGGACGGCTCTGGAACAGCGCCTGGCAGGCATTTTCACCGTAAACCCGGGTCTCTTCTGCACGCTGGCGGCGGATAACTTCCGGATCTACAAAAGTTTTACCGCTGCTGCTACCGTCCTGATCCGGCGTGGTTGATTCTTCAGCACGTGGGGGACGGGAAACCGTACGCCATGGTGAATCACCGCGGTCTCCACGATCGTCACTACGGCCCCACTCGCGCCCGGCGCCAGGCTTATCATCGCGACGTGGGCGACGTCCGCCCTCACCACGTGACGGAGCTGACGCATACCCACCACCTTTACCAGTACGCGGGTTTTGGCTGCGCTTTTCGCTGTCATCGTCACTGCGGACATACATCACTTTGACCTTGCCGCTTTTACCTTTAAATTCTTCGTTCATTCTTCTCTCCACCTGGCTGAGCGCGTGGCGCGCAGATTACCCGATGTGGCACCGCTTAGCCATTAACTTTGGCCAAAAGCTAACAACTATTGTAACCATCGAATAAATCACTTTGTTGACACCTGATTAATCGCCGATACTCTTTAACATATTAGAAACATTATCGGTTATTTACGCCGATCTCCTGACAACACACCTTTAGAGGTTAGTTATGAATACCGTTTGTGCCGCCTGCCAGGCTATTAATCGCATTCCTGACGACCGTATTGACGACGTTGCAAAATGTGGGCGCTGTGGCCATGAACTCTTTGATGGCGAAGTCATTAACGCAACCAGCGCAACGCTGGATCAGCTGCTAAAAGACGATCTGCCGGTCGTTGTTGATTTCTGGGCGCCCTGGTGTGGCCCGTGTGTTAATTTCGCCCCTATTTTTGAAGACGTAGCCGAAGAACGTAGCGGCAAAGTTCGCTTCGTTAAAGTTAATACCGAAGCAGAACCAGAGCTGAGCGCGCGCTTTCGTATCCGCAGCATTCCAACCATTATGATCTTTAAGCAAGGCGAGATGGTGGATATGTTAAACGGCGCTATGCCGAAAGCACCGTTCGAAGGCTGGCTGAACGAAAATATCTGATCATTAAAGCGGGGCACGATACTTGTGCTCCCCTTTGCTATCTACGGTAGAATAGCGTTTTTACTTATGTATCCCGATGACTGAAAACGCTGTTCTTCGTCTTCGCGCTGAACGTCTGGCGCGCGCTACCCGTCCGTTTCTTGCCCGCGGTAACCGTATTCGCCGTTGCCAGCGTTGCCTTTTGCCGCTGAAGCTCTGCCTGTGCGATACGCTGCAACCGCAGCCTGCGCGTAGCCGTTTTTGCCTGGTAATGTTCGATACGGAGCCAATGAAGCCAAGCAATACCGGCCGTCTGATCGCCGATATTCTTCCGGATACGGCTGCGTTTCAGTGGTCACGTACCGATCCTCCACAGGCGCTGCTCGATCTGGTCGCCGATCCTGACTACCAGCCAATGGTCGTTTTTCCCGCCTCATATGCCGATACAGACAGAACGGTGCTGACAACGCCGCCACTTTCCGGCAAGCCGCCGCTGTTTATCATGCTGGATGGAACCTGGACCGAAGCACGTAAAATGTTTCGTAAAAGCCCCTGGCTTGATGCCTTACCCGTTATTTCCGTAGATTTAAGTATCTCATCGGCTTACCGACTGCGTGTTGCCAGCGTGGGCGGGCAATACTGCACTGCGGAAGTTGCAGCGGCGCTTCTTGAGCAGGCCGGCGATAACCAGGCCTCCCTTGGCTTAACGGATCATTTCACTTTATTCCGTGAGCGTTACCTGGCAGGTAAACCCCATCATCAGGGCAGCGTCACAGCAGCGGAGCCGGAAAACGTTTAAACTCGCGTAGATATATCTCAGGGGAGAGAGCAATGAGTCAACGTGGGCTTGAGGCGCTGTTGCGCCCCAAATCGATCGCCGTTATTGGGGCTTCAGCGAAAACCGATCGCGCCGGTTTTCTGATGATGCGTAACCTGTTGGCCGGGGGATTTAATGGTCCCGTTATGCCGGTCACTCCGGTTTATCAGGCCGTTTGCGGCGTCCTTGCCTGGCCTGATATTCCCAGCCTGCCTTTCCCACCCGATCTCGCGGTGATCTGTACGCATGCAAAACGCAACCTTGAGTTACTGCAGGCCCTCGGCGAAAAGGGCTGTAAGGCGTGTATTATTCTCTCTGCTTCGCCGGAACAACTGCCTGAGCTGTTAGCCTGTGCGAACCGCTGGCAGATACGATTGCTTGGCCCAAACAGCCTGGGCTTGCTTGCTCCGTGGCAAGGTCTGAACGCCAGTTTTTCCCCGGTTCCTATCCAGAAAGGCAAACTGGCGTTTATTTCACAATCCGCAGCCGTCTCTAATACGATTCTGGACTGGGCGCAGCAGCGCGAAATGGGCTTCTCCTGGTTTATCGCGCTCGGCGACAGTCTGGATATCGACGTCGATGAATTGCTCGACTACCTGGCGCGCGATACTAAAACCAGCGCGATTTTGCTTTATCTTGAACACCTCAGCGATGCGCGTCGTTTTGTTTCAGCCGCGCGAAGCGCTTCGCGCAATAAACCTGTTCTGGTAATTAAAAGCGGCCGTAGCGCCAAAGCGCAGGCTTTGCTGAAAACCCACCCCGGCCTGGATTCAGCCTGGGATGCGGCGATTCAACGTGCCGGCCTGCTGCGCGTACAGGATACGCATGAACTCTTTTCCGCAGTAGAAACCCTGAGCCATATGCGCCCGCTTCGCGGAGAGAGATTAATGATTATCAGTAACGGGGCGGCTCCTGCGGCTCTCGCGCTGGACGAGCTATGGCTACGTAATGGCAAACTGGCTTCCTTAAGTGAAGAAATGCTGGCAAAGCTGCAGGTTGTCTTACCCGTTAGCGTCGAAAGCGGCAACCCTCTGGATTTACGTGATGATGCAACGCCCGACCGCTATCTGCACGCCGTTGAAGCGCTGCTTGAGAGCCAGGATTTCGATGCCCTGATGATTATTCACGCCCCCAGCGCTGCGGCTCCCGGCACAGAAAGTGCAGCTAAGTTAATTGAATTACTGCGCCGCCATCCCCGGGGGAAATACGTCACCATCATCACCAACTGGTGCGGCGAGTTTTCATCTCAGGAAGCACGGCGGCTTTTCAGCGATGCGGGTATACCTACTTATCGCACCCCTGAAGGCGCGGTTACGGCATTCATGCATATGGTTGAATACCGCAGAAACCAGAAGCAACTGCGCGAAACCCCCGCCCTGCCAGCCAACCTTGCGGCCAATGCCAGCGATGCGCATCGACTTATCCGGCAGGCCGTACAGGAAGGAGCAACATCGCTTGATACCCACGAAGTGCGGCCGATTTTACAGGCGTATGGCCTGAATACGCTGCCAACCTGGATTGCCGGAGACAGTGCCGAAGCGGTGCATATCGCCGAGCAAATTGGCTATCCGGTGGCGTTGAAATTACGCTCGCCGGATATCCCGCATAAATCGGAAGTTCAGGGCGTCATGCTTTACTTACGTACGGCCAGCGAGGTTCAGCAAGCTGCGAACGCCATTATCGATCGTGTGAAAATGACCTGGCCGCAGGCGCGTATTCACGGCTTATTAGTGCAAAGCATGGCAAACCGCGCAGGCGCTCAGGAACTACGCGTGGTGGTGGAGCAGGATCCCGTATTCGGACCGCTGATTATGCTCGGCGAGGGAGGCATTGAGTGGCGGCCAGACCAGCAGGCCGTCGTCGCCCTGCCTCCGCTCAATATGAA
>DALYUA010000205.1:3998-6279 GCA_031993245.1 Buttiauxella sp.
CGCCTTGCTGTACGCCCTTATCCCCACCAGCTGGAAGAAAAAGTCGTTCTCAAGAATGGCGAGAGTTGTTTGTTCCGACCGATCCTTCCTGAAGATGAACCTGAGCTTCAGCAGTTTATTGCTCAGGTCACCAAAGAAGATCTTTATTATCGCTATTTCAGCGAGATAAACGAATTTACCCATGAAGATTTAGCCAATATGACCCAGATCGACTACGATCGGGAAATGGCCTTTGTTGCGGTGCGCCGGAAGGACAATCGGGATGAAATTCTCGGCGTAACGCGAGCTATTTCCGACCCCGATAATATCGATGCCGAGTTTGCAGTGCTGGTGCGATCCGACTTAAAAGGTCTGGGGCTGGGCCGCCGATTAATGGAAAAGCTGATTGCCTATACGAGCGATCACGGCCTGCAAAGGCTAAACGGCATCACTATGCCGAACAATCGGGGCATGGTTACGCTTGCCAGAAAACTGGGATTTGAAGTCGACATACAGCTTGAAGATGGTATCGTTAGCCTGACTTTATCCCTGGTAAAAAGTGCAGGTTCGTGAGTAAGGTACTGGAAAACTTACTCACTTTGCGAGGCAGTAGTGGTATTATCAGCAAGTTCTGACGTCTGGATTTTGCAGAAGGCCATCCAATGAATAGAGAAGATATGCACTGTGATGTTGTCTAAATTTAAGCGTAATAAACATCAACAACACCTTGCCCAATTGCCAAAGCTTTCTCAGTCAGTTGATGATGTAAAGACCCTTTTCTCCCCTGCGGATTTCCGCGAAGCCTTGCTGCAAAAAATTTCCAGCGCAACGCATCGAGTTTGTATTGTCGCGCTGTATCTGGAGCAGGATGATGGCGGCAACGGTATCCTTTCCGCACTTTTTGAAGCCAAGCAAAAACGCCCGGAAATTGAAGCAACGGTCTTAGTCGACTGGCACCGCGCGCAACGTGGCCGCATCGGCGTGGCCGCATCTGACACCAATGCTGACTGGTATCAGCGCATGTCAGAGCAATATCCCGATGTGGATATTCCTGTGTATGGCGTGCCCGTTAATACTCGTGAAGCGCTTGGCGTATTACATTTTAAAGGCTTCATTATTGATGATTGCGTTATCTACAGCGGCGCCAGCCTGAACGACGTTTATCTTCATCAGCATGACAAGTATCGCTATGACCGTTATCAGATAGTCGGTAACCCGCAGCTTGCAGATGTGATGTATACCTGGGTGAATCAGTATCTGGTTCACGGCCGGGCAGTTCATCGTCTTGATGTTCCACATCGCCCGAAAAGCCCGGAAATAAAAAACGATATTCGTCTGTTCCGCCAGGAACTCCGCGACGCTGCTTTTCATTTCCAGGGCAATGCCGACAACGAACAGCTTTCCGTTACGCCGCTGGTCGGGCTTGGCAAATCCAGCATACTTAATAAAACCATTTTCCATCTGATGCCGTGCACAGAACAAAAGCTGGTTATCTGCACGCCTTATTTCAACCTGCCAGCGGTGCTGGTACGCAATATTATTCAGCTTCTGCGCGATGGCAAACAGGTAGAAATCATCGTTGGCGACAAAACCGCAAATGACTTCTATATTCCGGAAGATCAGCCGTTTAAGATCATCGGCGCCCTGCCTTATCTGTACGAAATCAATCTGCGCCGCTTCCTGAGCCGCCTGCAATATTACGTAAATAGCGGGCAATTAATTGTTCGCCTGTGGAAGGACGAGGATAACAGCTATCACCTGAAAGGTATGTGGGTTGATGACGAGTGGATGCTGCTTACCGGAAATAATCTGAACCCGCGAGCATGGCGTTTAGATCTGGAAAACGCACTACTAATCCACGATCCGAAACAGGAGCTGGCGCCGCTTCGTCTGCACGAACTGGAACTGATCCGTACTCACACAACGGTGGTACAGCACTATCGCGATTTGCAAAGCATTGCCGAGTACCCGGTAAAAGTACGCAAGCTGATCCGACGCTTACGTCGTATTCGAATAGATCGCTTGATAAGCCGTATTCTTTGATTCATCTATAATTAAAGCCCTGCAAAGCAGGGCTTTTTTATATTTGAGAGTGAATATGCAAAGGATAATCTTACCGGCAATATTCCTGTTAAGCGGCTGCAGCCATATGGCTCAGGATCGGTGGCAAGGTCAGGACAAAGCTCAGCACTTTATGGCGTCGGCTATGCTTGCCGCAGCGGGCAATGAGTATGGGCAGCGGCAAAGCTGGAACAATTCACATAGCGCAAACTTTGGTTTTCTTTTTTCAGTAAGTCTGGGT
>DALYUA010000206.1:0-6240 GCA_031993245.1 Buttiauxella sp.
GGACAGCAGCCAGGTCAGCAGCATAGACACCACAACAGATTTCTTGTGATTCGCCAGCACGGTCTTAAGCGGCAGCTCTTCGGCCAGCGCTTTGCGTTTTTGCATCTCTTTAAAGACTGGCGTTTCCTGCAGCCAGCGACGCAGATACATCGCTACCAGACCGAAGATACCGCCGAGGAAGAACGGAATACGCCAGCCGCCGTTATGTATCGCTTCCTGAGACAGCGAAGTGTTGATAACCGTGGCGACCACGGACCCCAACAGAATGCCCACAGTCAGCCCGGCCGTCAGCGTTCCACAGGCGATCCCGATACGTTTATAAGGAACATGCTCGGCAACGAATACCCACGCGCCGGGCACTTCACCGCCGATCGCAGCGCCCTGAAGGAGACGCATCAGAAGCAGTAACAGAGGAGCGGCAATGCCAAGCGTGGCATAAGTTGGCAGCAAGCCGATCGCCAGCGTCGGCAAGGCCATCAGCAGAATGCTCAGCGTGAACATTTTCTTGCGCCCGACAAGATCGCCAAAGTGAGCCATCACGATGCCGCCCAGCGGACGAGCCAGGTAACCGGCGGCAAAAATCCCGAAGGTTTGCACCTGGCGCAGCCATTCCGGAATATCCGCCGGGAAAAAGAGGGCCCCAACAACCGTGGCGAAGAAAACAAAAATAATGAAGTCGTAGAATTCGAGCGCGCCGCCGAGGGCGGCGAGCGTCAGGGTTTTGTAATCCTGACGGTTCAGAGGTCTGGCTGGTGATGTCGTTGCTTTTTGTATGGACATAAGAAACCGCGCGTCAAAAAGAGTGTGATAATTATTACCGTCAAGCTGTAAAGCAAACATTACTATAACGGTTAAATATCGACACTCCACAGACACTACATCTTATGTCATAAACGCCATAATTTTAGGATTTTGTTTCGCGTATCGCGCTCTTAGGACGAAAAGCTGCTACTACTGTTGGATCGGTTTCGATATAAGGCCCCTCCAGCAACTGTACACAATAAGGTACACTTGCAAAAATACCGGGCACGAGTACCTTACCGCTCTCATCCTTTACGCCTTCAAGGGTTTCCTGAATAGACTTCGGCTGTCCCGGCAGGTTTAAGATCAGCGCCTGTTTACGGATCGCTCCCACCTGACGCGAAAGGATCGCCGTCGGCACAAAATGCAGGCTTATCTGCCGCATCTGTTCGCCAAAGCCAGGCATTACGCGATCGGCGATCGCAAGCGTTGCGTCCGGAGTAACGTCGCGGCGAGCCGGGCCGGTTCCGCCGGTTGTCAGCACGAGGTGGCAGGTCATTTCATCGACGAGTTCGCAAAGCGTTTGTTCGATTACCGACTGTTCGTCTGGGATCAGGCGAGTTTCAATCTGGAAAGGTGTGGTAAGCGTACGTTCAAGCCAGGCAGCCAGCGCTGGAATGCCTTTATCCTGATAGACACCGCTTGAGGCGCGGTCAGAGATGGAAACTAAACCAATGCGTAAGATATTCATATCATTCCCGGGGAGTCAAAACTTAGGCGGAATAATACACGGCGAAGGGAATTGCAGACAGAGGATAACGCTAAAAAGCGTGACCGGCAGCCCCGGCCACGCCAATGATTACAGCAGATCGCCGATCATTTTTTCCAGTTTTTCCTGGTCAACAGCAAACTTACGGATACCGTCGGCCAGTTTATCAACGGCCATTGGATCCTGGTTGTGCTGCCACAGGAACTGGGATTCAGTGATACGCTCAGGACGAGCTTTCACTTCGCCGCTGTACGCCAGTTTACGCTCAACCGCGCCTTCGCTTTCTGCCAGTTCTTTTAACAACGCAGGTGCGATGGTCAGACGATCGCAGCCAGCCAGCTCAAGGATTTCACCAACGTTACGGAAACTTGCACCCATCACCACGGTCTCGTAACCGTGCTGTTTGTAGTACTGATAGATTTCCGCTACAGACACCACGCCCGGATCTTCCTGTGGCGCATACTCTTTTTTATCGGTGTTAGCTTTGTACCAGTCGAGGATACGGCCAACGAACGGAGAAATCAGGAACACGCCTGCTTCTGCGCAGGCACGAGCCTGAGCGAAGGAGAACAGCAGGGTCAGGTTACAGTTGATACCTTCTTTTTCCAGCTGCTCCGCAGCGCGGATGCCCTGCCAGGTTGAAGCCAGTTTGATCAGGATACGATCGTTGCTGATGCCCGCGTCGTTGTAGAGCTTGATCAGACTTTTTGCTTTCGCGATGCTGGCTTCAGTGTCATAGGAGAGACGAGCGTCAACTTCTGTAGAAATACGGCCCGGGATCAGTTTCAGGATTTCCAGACCAATGTTTACCGCCAGCTTGTCGGTGGCGTCCACTACCTGCTGTGCCCGATCGCTGCTCTGCTCACGCGCCCACGTCACCGCATCGTCAATCAGTTTGCGGTATTCAGGAATTTGCGCTGCGTTCAGAATCAGAGAGGGGTTAGTCGTAGCATCCTGCGGCTGGTACAGCTTCATTGCCGCGATATCTCCGGTGTCAGCAACCACTGTGGTCAGCTGACGCAGGGAGGTCAATTTATCCGTCATGATAGTGTTTCTCGTCAGGTGTAGCTTGTTAGGGAGATGTAATCGGTCTTGCCTGATGATATCACGACGCAAGTCAGGTGCAACCGTAGCAACACGCCGCCAGGAAGCCGACGCAAATATGATAAACTGTCGGAAATATTTGCCAGCGATGTAATGGGCTGCGCGTTACCGACGCCGACCGGCCGGGCGCACTGCGCAGTGACGAGAGGAACGTTAATGATCGATTTTCTTCAATTTATCAACGATATACTGTGGGGATCCGTGCTGATCTACCTGCTTGCCGGTGCAGGCCTGTGGTTTACATTCCGCTGCGGTTTTGTTCAGTTCCGCTATTTTACTCAGTTTCGCTCGCTTATCAGTCCGCCCCCCTCTCAGGATAACGCGGGAATTTCACCCTTCCAGGCGCTTTGTACAAGCCTTGCCGCACGCGTCGGCAGCGGCAATATCGCAGGCGTTGCGCTGGCGCTGACTATGGGCGGCCCCGGCGCGGTTTTTTGGATGTGGGTAGTCGCCCTCATTGGCATGGCGACTTCATTTGCAGAATGCTCCCTGGCGCAGCTCTATAAACGCCGTGACAGCGAGGGCCGCTATCGCGGCGGCCCGGCCTGGTATATGGAGAGCGGCCTGGGGATGCGCTGGATGGGAGTGATTTTCTCGGTCTTTTTAATGTTCGCCTTCGGGCTAATTTTCAACGCCGTGCAGGCAAATTCTATTGCCAATGCGGTAAACCACGCCTTTGCCGTGCCGAAAAGCTGGGTGGGCATCCTGCTGGTTGCGCTAACCGCCAGCGTTATTTGGGGCGGTATGCGCGGCACAGCGCGTCTTGCACAATATCTGGTGCCTTTCATGGCGCTAACCTGGGTAATCATGGGCCTGTACGTTGTCGCGCTGCATATCGATCGGGTGCCGCAGGTAATCATGCTGGTGGTTAAAAGCGCTTTTGGCTGGCAGGAAGCAGCTTCAGGCGCGCTGGCGTTTACCTCAGGCCAGGTAATTACGACGGGATTTCAGCGTAGCATGTTTTCTAACGAGGCGGGAATGGGATCAACGCCCAACGCTGCCGCAGCGGCATCCGCATGGCCTCCGCATCCCGCTTCCCAGGGCCTGCTGCAGATGTTCGGCGTATTTATCAATACCGTGATTATCTGTACCGCCACAGCGGCTATTATTCTTTTTTCCGGCATGCTCGATAACCCAACATCCGGCACGGATGGTATAACGCTTGTGCAAACGGCGCTTAGCGGCATGCTTGGAGGCTGGGCTTCGGGATTTATCGCTTTTATTATCTTTCTTTTCGCCTTCACTTCCATCGTGGCAAATTACGCCTACGCTGAAAACAATCTGCTATTTTTGCGCAAAAAAAATCCATTTACGCTGGTGCTGTTCCGCTGCCTGGCGTTAGTCATGGTGATGTTTGGCACCCTCTCCTCTCTGCCGCTGGTGTGGCAGCTTGCCGACATAGCGATGGCGCTTATGGCGATAACCAACCTTAGCGCCATCCTTTTGCTTTCACCGGTGGTACGCGACATTACCGCAGATTACCTTCGCCAAATGAAGCTTGGCGTAACGCCGGTCTTTGATCCTAATCGCTTCCCCGAAATCAAAAACCAGCTGGCTCCGGGCGTGTGGGACAACCTGAGCGTAACTAAAACCCGGCGCTAATCGCATCCATTGGCGGATACTTTCAGGAAATTTGCTAAAGTAGGCGGCATAATTTGCAAGGAGCGAACATGCTGATCGTTATTTCACCCGCCAAGACGCTTGATTACCAAAGCCTTTTGCCCACAGAGCGCTACACCCAGCCAGAACTGCTGGAGTATTCACAGCAGCTGATCGGCATTGCCCGCAAGCTCAGCGCGCCGCAAATTGCCTCGCTGATGAGCATCAGCGACAAACTGGCCTCCCTCAACGAAACCCGCTTCCACGAATGGCACCCGGATTTCACGCCGCAGAATGCGCGCCAGGCCATTCTGGCGTTTAAGGGTGATGTATATACCGGCTTACAGGCTGAAAAATTTAGCGATGCTGATTTTGATTTTGCCCAAAAGCATTTGCGTATGTTGTCAGGATTGTACGGCGTGCTGCGCCCGCTGGATCTGATGCAGCCGTACCGTCTGGAGATGGGGATTCGTCTGGAGAATCCGCAGGGCAAAGACCTGTACCATTTCTGGGGCGACACAATTACCGAAAAGCTGAACCAGACGCTGGCAGAGCGGGGCGATAATATCCTGATAAATCTGGCTTCAGACGAATATTTCAAAGCGGTAAAACCGAAGAAGCTGCAGGCTGAAATTATTAAGCCCGTCTTCCTTGATGAGAAGAACGGCAAGTTTAAAATTATCAGCTTCTACGCCAAGAAAGCGCGTGGGTTGATGAGCCGTTACATTATTGAAAATCGGCTCACCAGGCCTGAACAGCTAAGCGCATTCAACACCGATGGTTACTTCTTTGATGAGGCGGCATCGGGCAAAAACGAACTGGTGTTTAAGCGTCACGAGGCATAAAACAAAACGCCAGCTTCACGCTGGCGTTTCGGTTAATGATGCGATTTGTAATGACCGTTATGATTACCGTTATCGTGGTGGTCATTATGGCGATCGCCACGATGCTCCGGATGGCCATGCGGACGCCAGTGATTATCGTGCCATTCGTAATGATTACCCCACCAGCTATGGTCGCGCCAGTGGCCGCCATCCCAGTAGTTACCGTGATTATCCCGATCGCCGATTTGCAGCTTTACCGCCGGAACCAGGGTTATTTCAGCGGCCTGGACGGCCAGAGGAGTCACCACCAGAATCGATAACGCCAGAACGATAGATTTCAACATAAGTCACTCCTTAAAACATTCATGCCCATATTGGGTCGTTAAGGAGAGCTTATGACGAATTGCACCCGGTTAATATCCTGCGCAATCCTAATATCTAAGTGTCCGCATTTTATGGGAATTTCTACTTTTTCCCTCCTTGATTCCTGCTTATTTTCTCCATAATCAAGCATAAAAAACCACCCCGAAGGGTGGTTTTTTTGCGGCCATGCCAACTACCAGGCTTTAGCCATCATCAGTTCACGCAGCGCGGCGAAATCCGCCGGCAGATTGTGAGAAAGCAGCGGCAAATCAGCACGCGATGCCAGTTCTTTCGGCAGCGGCAGCGTCTCATCAAGGATTTCTTCAACGCTCTCTTTGAACTTCGCCGGATGCGCCGTCCCGAGGAACAGACCGTATTCGCCCGGCTGTAGCTGGTCGCGCAGCGCGCGCCAGGCAATCGCAGCATGAGGTTCAGAAATGTACCCCTTCGCCCGCAGGTCACGCATCGCCTGCTTCGTCTCATCATCGCTCAGCGCGGCATAACCCAGATCGGTCAGACGCCAGATTTTACGGCGGAACAGCTCTTCCACACGCGGCCAGTTGTTTGGCTGGCTGACGTCCATCGCATTGGAAAGCGTGGCAACGGTCGTTTTCGGCGTCCATTTTCCGTCGGCCAGGAAACGTGGAACGGTGTCGTTGGCGTTGGTGGCGGCGATAAAACGTTTAACCGGCAAGCCGAGCGATTTCGCCAGCAGGCCAGCGGTCAGATCGCCAAAGTTACCGCTCGGCACGGAAACAACCAGTTGATTGCGGGCTTCCTGCGGAAGCTGCGCCACAGCTTCGAAGTAGTAGCAAATTTGTGCCAGCAGGCGGCTGATGT
>DALYUA010000207.1:0-6234 GCA_031993245.1 Buttiauxella sp.
TCTGCAGTAACGTAGCTCGATTCCTGACTTGCCAGATAAACATACACTGGCGCAAGTTCTGCTGGTTGACCCGCGCGTTTCATTGGCGTCTGCTGGCCGAACTTCGGTATTTTCTCCTGCGTCTGGCCACCGGAAATCTGTAATGCGGTCCAGATAGGCCCTGGCGCCACGACGTTTACACGGATACCTTTCTCCGCTACCTGTTTGGCCAGCCCGCGGCTGTAGTTCAGGATTGCAGCCTTGGTTGAAGCGTAGTCCAGCAGATGCGCGCTTGGCTGATAAGCCTGGATTGACGACGTGGTGATGATGCTCGCACCGGGTTGCAGGTGGGGCAGGGCCTCCTGAGTTATCCAGAAGAGAGCAAAAACGTTTACCGCATAGGTCTGCTGGAACTGCTCGCTGGTCAGCTCAGCAATATCTTCCACCGCCGTTTGCTTACCGGCCACCAGCGCCAGAATATCCAGCCCGCCGAGTTCTTTAATCGCCTGCTGCACCAGGGAGCGGGCAAATTTTTCATCACTCAAATCACCCGGGATCAGCACCGCTTTGCGGCCTGCCTCTTCGATTAAAACTTTTACCTGCTCGGCATCTTCCTGCTCGGCGGGAAGGTAGTTAATCACAACATCGGCACCTTCACGCGCGTAAGCAATGGCGGCTGCACGGCCAATACCCGAATCACCGCCGGTCACCAGCGCCTTGCGACCCTTCAGCCGTCCGCTTCCAACATAGCTGCTTTCGCCGCAGTCGGGAACCGGGTCCATTTTCGCCTGCACCCCAGGAGCCGGCTGTTTCTGCTGCGGATATTCGCCGGTGTGATATTGGTTACGTGGATCCTGTATTTCAGACTGGTGATTTGCCATTAGTCGCTCTCCGTTTTGTTTCACATCCTTAAAGCCTGGTTGTTTTTGCTGAAATGTCTAACCGTTCCAGTTTATTCCTGGTGCCGATCGTCGCGGAGAAAGGCATACACTAAGCTGACTTAATACAAATTAAAGAAACAGGACGGAGAGTTTATTTATAAGCCCGTAAAAAATTAACTTACTAACAATAAAGCATCTACGCTTTTTCCTCAGGCGATAATAAGATCGCGAAAATACCCATAAAAATAATCGTGGATAACGTAATGGCAACGATGACTCTTTTTCACACAGCGCAAAAGCAAACTGATGTAGCCTCTTTAAATCGAATTTATCAGCATGCAGATGTTTTAATGTTCGGGCTGGTATGGGGATTATTTGCCGTGGCCGTTGGCGTGGGATGGGTTTACGACTCCCTTACCGTGGCGCTGACTGTTGGCGGGTTACTTGCTGTAACTTCCAGTCTTATCAAGCTTTTTTTTCCAGGAACGCTTATCACCCGGCTGTTTTATGCCTTTACGCTGTTAGGTTTTGCTGCCCTGCTGATTCAGTTAGGAGAGGGGGCGACGGAGTTTCACTTTTCAGTATTCGTATTATTATCGGCACTGCTGGCCTATCGCGATTATCGTCCGATATTAATGGGGGCGGCTACCGCGGCGGTACATCATATATTATTTAATTATCTGCAGGAGCAGGATCTGTTTGGCATCGTTTGCTTTATGCATACCGGTTTTCATATGGTAATTTTTCACGCTATTTTCGTTGTGGCCCAGAGCGCAATTCTTATTTATATGGCAGTTAATATGGCCAACGATGCCCGTTCAGCGAGCGAAGTGGCGCGTCTGGCCGCGCAGATTAATCGTGAAACCGGCTGTCTGACGCTCATGCGCAGCGAAAGGGCAAGCCATTCGCCTTTCGGGCAAACCTTCAGTACTACGCTTATGACGATGCGCGACACGCTAAGCAAGGTTAGCGCAGGCGTAGCGCATGTTCTTAATGCCTCGGAAAGTATTATCGAGCGCAACGCCGCCCTTTCTAAACGCACTGACGAGCAGGCAACGGCACTGGCTGTTGCGACGAGCGCTATGGAACAGCTCACCAGCGCCGCTGCACTTACCAGCGAAAAATCTCAGGAAGCGAAAATGCTTGCTGCTCATACAAGTGAAGCTGCCGTACGGGGCGGAGAGAGTATCGACGAGGCGACACATACCATGGAGCAAATCCGGGATGAGTCACAGCGCATCAGCGATATTCTTGAGCTTATCGACGGCATTGCTTTCCAGACAAATATCCTTTCCCTGAACGCTTCCGTAGAAGCGGCTCGGGCAGGCGTGCATGGTAAAGGCTTTGCGGTTGTAGCCTCTGAGGTTCGCACGCTGGCGATGCGCTGTGAAAATGCGGCTAAGGATATTCGCCAGTTGATTGCGGTCTCCGTAGAATGCACGCGTAACGGCTCGCTTCAGGTTGAGCATGCCGGTAAAACGATGAAACAGGTCATCGCCTCCATCAGCACGTTATCGAACCTGGTGGAAGAGCTGTCCGAGATGAGCAGCCAGCAAAGTAGCAATATTAAGCAGATGAATGACAGCGTTGCCAGCATTGACGTTAGCGTGCATGAAAATGTGGAGCATGTAGCCCGGACTGTGCAGGCTGCGCGTCAGCAGCAGCGGCAGGCTGATGAGTTGCAACAGGCGATTTCGGTGTTCCGTTTGGCCTGATAACAAGGCTAAAACGTTTACTGCCCGGTTAAAATTCCTCTATGGTAAAAGCGGCGGCGTTCGCCAGGCGGAGGAAGATGAATGAAAACCGCACGTCACGAGGAGCTGATCCAGCTCCTTGAACAATACGAAAATCTGACCACGCAGCAGCTGGCGCGACTGCTGGAAGTGAGTCTTGAAACGGTACGGCGCGATCTGGATCACCTGCAAAAGCAGGGCAAAATCATCCGCCAGCACGGGCGAGCCAGGCATATCAGCCGTGGCACCGGAGACAGCGGCGATCCTTTTATCGAACGTCAGAAAAGCCATCTCCACAGTAAAGCTACCATTGCTCGTCGGGCGTTAGCCTGGATAAGTGAAGGGATGGTGATAGCCCTGGACGCCAGTTCAACCTGCTGGTATCTGGCCCGGCTGCTGCCGGATATTCCTCTCACCGTGTTTACCAACAGCGAGCGTATTTGCCAGCTATTGGCAAAGCGCGAACATATTCAGCTCGTCAGCACCGGCGGCACGTTGCAGCGTAAATACGCCTGTTACATCGATGCTCCGTTGGCCCCGCTGCTCAAAAATATCGCTATAGATCTGTTCATCTTTTCCTGCGAAGGGGTTGATGTAAACGGCACGCTATGGGATACGCGAAGCTGGAACGCGGAATATAAAACGACGCTGCTTCGGCGCGCCGCCCAGTCCTTGCTGTTAATCGACAAAAGTAAACTTAAGCGGGCAGGGGAAGTCAGAATTGGTGATATGGCTGAAGTGACTGAAATTATTAGTGATTACATGCTGCAGAACGGGTAGGTGACAGCTTATCCGCTATAGATCCGGCGTCTTGTAAGTCCCTTCAATCAATCCGCGCGTGATAGATAAAGTCTGCGCCTCGTCAGTTCTGATTTGCTGATAATTTTTCTCCAGCCGCGCTATTATCATCTGCTTTAAATGCGGTTGGCTGGTGATAATTTCACTTAATACTGCGCCGTAAACTTCTTCTTTAAATCTCATCGGATAGATCTCGCAGCGGTTTTTCCACTTCAGTTCCACCAGTGCGGAAGTGATATCCGTATTTTCCTGGGTGTATTGGGCAATATTTTCATTCTTCAGGACAACCAGCGCATTAATATTTTCATTTAAGGTAAATTCAAAGCTATTTTCACCATCTTTGACATTATTTTCTGGTGATGGAGACTGATTTACTTCTGACATATTCATTAATCCTCAAACGAATAAAATAACGGCCAGTTTTTTTCCTGGGTGAGTTGGTTTATCCAGATCTGCTCTTCTTTTAACCGGATAGCTGACGTTTTATCCTCGATCAACATGTGTAAATCGGCCGGACTGAGCTTTTCTTGCTCACACACCTCGTTAATGACCGCGGTCAGGGTTGCAATTTTTACGGCGCACAGCAGGCGCTCTTTAATATGTTTATCCGTTTCTTCCAGTAGCGAGTTTTTTGCAACTCCGGCATAATGTTTACCGCTGAGTATGGTTTTTTCAAGCGCTGAAAGTTTCTCCTGAACGTGGCCGTTCAACTCGCTATTTCTTGCGCTATCGCTGCCGTCTTGCACGGTAAAAAGCTGAAAGCGCCACGGCATAAAACTGTTGGGCAACATTGAATGGTGTCCTTTAATATCAATAGCCTGCTGGGCGTGTAAACGAGCGGCGTGTCAAGATTATGATGCCTCAATTCTACAATAAAAAAAACAGGAGTTTCTGATGCACAGCGTTTTCTATTTCATTGTGACCCTGCTGATGTTGTTATGCATCGTACTGCTGTTAATGAAAGAAATGTCGCCCGAGCAGGAAAGCGCGACATCCGGGAAATTAAAAGCGCTTTCTGCCAGCAACGCGGAAGAACGTGAAGACTATTTCTCCATGCTGATGTCGCGAATTACTCCAGATTACTACTGGCGGGTAAGTAGCGAATATATCGATTTTACTTACGCGACGATAAAAAGGATGCGCATTGATGAACTGACCACCCGGCCGGAGTTATTTAATGCCCAGCGTCGATGCAGCGATTTAAACTCAGCAGTATATAAATATTACGACAATATCAAAAAGCGCTGCGCTGAAGGAGAGCACGTTTCTCTCTCAGATATAGAAGTGCTCAATTTACGTCAGTGCTTTAACGAACTGAGTCACGAGGCGTATCCCGCTCTGGTAGCTCTGGTCTGGCCGCAATACCAGCGCCCTGTCGTTGAGCTGGGAGAGGTATAATGCACGGCGGGTAAGCAAAGTCTCACCCGCCAGAAGGTTACTTATCTGAAGAAGCCTGCCAGAGGTTCAGCTCACCATCCGCCACATGTTTATCTATAGCGTTGAGTTCTTCGGCGCTGAAATGCAGGTTTTCCAGGGCCTTCACGTTCTCTTCCAACTGCTCCGGACGGCTTGCGCCAATCAATACTGATGTCACCCTTTCATCTTTCAGCAGCCAGCTAAGCGCCATTTGCGCCATGGACTGCCCGCGGCGTTGTGCCATCTCATTAAGCAAACGCAGGCTGTTAAGGTTAGCCTCGGAAAGCATGGTTTCCGTCAGCCCGCGCGCTTTTTTCCCTTCGACCTGCATACGCGAACCGTCTGGTATACCGTTCAGATATTTTCCGGTCAGCAGGCCCTGGGCCAGCGGCGTAAAGGCGATACAGCCCGTGCCGTTTTGCTCAAGGGTATCCAGGAGGCCGCTTTTATCAACCCAGCGGTTCAGCAGGTTATACGAAGGCTGATGGATAAGTAACGGGATTTTCCACTCGCGCAGCATCCCGGTTATTTGCTGAGTGCGTTCCGGTGAATAAGAAGAAATACCGACATATAACGCCTTACCGCTTTGCACGGCCTGGGCTAACGCCGACGCGGTTTCTTCCATCGGCGTATTCTCATCAACGCGGTGCGAATAGAAGATGTCGACATAGTCGAGCCCCATGCGCTGCAGGCTTTGATCAAGGCTTGCCAGCAGGTACTTGCGCGAGCCGCCGGAGCCATACGGACCAGGCCACATATCGTAGCCGGCTTTGGTCGAAATAATGAGCTCATCGCGATAAGCCGCAAAATCCTGGCGCAGCAGACGGCCAAAGTTTTCTTCAGCCGAACCGGGAGGAGGCCCGTAATTATTGGCCAGATCAAAATGGGTAATGCCTGAATCAAACGCTTTGTGCAGCAGCGCACGCTGTGATTCCAGGTTGCTGATATGACCGAAATTGTGCCACAGGCCAAGGGAAAGGGCGGGCAACTTCAGGCCACTCTGGCCGCAACGGCGGTACTGCATGGATTCATAACGGGAAGGGGAAGCCTGATAAGGCATGGTGACTCCTTAGGGAAGTGAGGGGGAGTTTGAAACATTGTTCCACTTTACTCCGTTCACTCTCTTAACCCCAGGCGAAGAGCTTCAATGATGAATGTGGATCACACTGTGATAAAAAAGGAAGCTTAATCCATGCGGGTCGCACTGCTGGCGGCTCATATTACCGTGAGCTACGCTTAGCGCTGCATCGGCTTACATAATCATATGTGTAATACACCCGAAAGCAGAGCATGCTATATCTTACCGGTCAGCTTAAGGTCAAAATGACTTTATCGAGTCAAACCGACTATTTAACCATTGTCATTATGACTCCATCGCTGGATAAGTTTAAATTTATTCTATTAATAATCAAGAAGTTATAATTATG
>DALYUA010000208.1:0-6207 GCA_031993245.1 Buttiauxella sp.
GTCCGAAATGGCCCGTCTGCGTACTTTGCGTAACCGTCTGTGGAACGGCGTGAAGGATATGGAAGAAGTGTATCTGAACGGCGACCTGGAACACGGCGCGCCGAACATCCTTAACGTGAGCTTTAACTACGTTGAAGGTGAGTCTCTGATCATGGCGCTGAAAGACCTCGCGGTTTCTTCAGGCTCCGCCTGTACCTCAGCAAGCCTTGAGCCGTCTTACGTGCTGCGTGCGCTGGGTATGAGTGACGAACTTGCTCACAGCTCCATCCGTTTCTCTTTGGGTCGTTTCACCACTGAAGAAGAGATCGACTACACCATTGAGCTGGTACGTAAATCCATCGGCCGTCTGCGCGACCTTTCTCCGCTGTGGGAAATGTTCAAACAGGGCGTGGATATTAATTCCATCGAATGGGCTCACCACTAATTATCGGTTTCGGATTCAGGAGAAGTAAAAATGGCTTACAGCGAAAAAGTAATTGATCACTACGAAAATCCACGCAACGTGGGTTCTTTTGACAACGGCGATGACAGCGTAGGTTCCGGTATGGTCGGCGCACCAGCCTGTGGCGACGTAATGAAGTTGCAGATCAAAGTCAACAATGACGGTATTATTGAAGACGCTCGCTTCAAAACTTACGGCTGTGGTTCCGCGATTGCTTCAAGCTCTCTGGTCACCGAGTGGGTTAAGGGCAAATCCCTGGACGAAGCGCAGGCGATCAAAAACACCGATATCGCAGACGAACTCGAACTGCCGCCGGTGAAGATTCACTGCTCAATCCTTGCGGAAGATGCCATCAAAGCGGCCATCGCGGATTACAAAAGCAAGCGTGAAGCGAAATAATATCTGATTGATTGAGGTTGTTGTATGTCGATTACCCTTAGCGACAGTGCTGCCGCTCGTGTGAATGCCTTTTTAGCCAACCGTGGTAAAGGCTTTGGCCTGCGGTTAGGCGTGCGTACTTCCGGCTGCTCCGGCATGGCTTATGTTCTGGAATTTGTTGATGAACCTATGGCAGAAGATACCGTGTTCGAAGACAAAGGCGTAAAAGTGGTCGTCGATGGTAAAAGCCTGCAATTTTTAGACGGCACCGTACTCGACTTCGTCAAAGAAGGCCTTAACGAAGGGTTTAAATTTACCAACCCGAACGTTAAAGATGAGTGCGGCTGCGGCGAAAGCTTCCACGTCTGATTTCAGCTCATACCCCACCATCGTGGGGTATGACGCTTTACCACGTTAACCCCGAGTCTGTTATGGATTACTTTACCCTCTTTGGGTTACCGGTCGGCTACACCGTCAACACCGAGCTGCTGGCCACCCGTTACCAGGAGCTGCAACGTCAGTTCCATCCGGATAAATACGCCAGCCGCCCCCAGGCGGAGCAACTGCTGGCAGTCCAGCAATCTGCGACCATCAATCAGGCCTGGCAAACGCTGCGTCACCCTCTGCTGCGCGCCGAGTACATTCTCTCCCTCAACGGTTTTGACCTCGCAAACGAGCAGCATACCGTGCGTGATACCGCGTTTTTGATGGAGCAGCTCGAACTGCGTGAAGAGCTTGATAACATCGAGCAGGCGCAAGATGCCGGACGCCTTGAAAGTTTTGCAAAAGGCGTTGATGCGATGGTGAAAACTCGCAGCGCGCAGATGGTACAGCAACTGGATAACCAGGACTGGACGCAGGCGGCGGATACCGTGCGTAAACTGCGTTTTCTCGATAAACTGCGCAGCCAGATAGAACAACTCGAAGAAAAGCTGCTCGATTTTTAACTGGAAGCTCAAAATGGCGTTATTACAAATCAGTGAGCCCGGCCTGAGCGCCGCGCCGCACCAGCGCAAACTGGCTGCGGGCATCGACTTAGGTACCACCAACTCTCTGGTGGCAACCGTGCGCAGTGGACAAGCCGAAACGCTGGCTGACCGCGATGGGCGCCATCTGTTACCTTCAGTCGTACACTACCAGCAAGACGGCCTGAACGTGGGCTGGGACGCGCGTGCCCAGGCATCGCTTGACCCGGCGAACACGGTCAGCTCCGTAAAACGTCTGATGGGCCGATCTCTTGCCGATATTCAGGCGCGCTATCCCCACCTTCCTTATCGTTTCAGGGCCAGCGAAAACGGCCTGCCGATGATCGAAACGCCTGCGGGATTGCTCAATCCCGTGCGTATTTCCGCCGATATCCTTAAGGCGCTTTCCGCTCGTGCTACCGAAGCGCTGGAAGGCGAACTTGACGGCGTGGTGATTACCGTTCCTGCCTATTTCGACGATGCACAGCGTCAGGGCACCAAAGACGCGGCGCGTCTGGCCGGCCTGCACGTGTTGCGCCTGCTGAATGAACCGACCGCGGCGGCGATTGCTTACGGTCTGGATTCCGGCAAGGAAGGCGTCATCGCCGTCTATGACCTGGGCGGCGGCACTTTCGATATTTCCATTTTGCGCTTAAGCCGAGGCGTGTTTGAAGTGCTGGCAACCGGCGGCGATTCCGCGCTGGGCGGCGATGACTTCGATCATCTGCTGGCCGACTGGCTGCGCGAGCAGGCAGGCATTGCCGATCGCAGCGACGACCGCGTACAGCGTCAGCTTCTGGATGCCGCAACGGCCGCCAAAATTGCGCTGAGCGATGCCGAAAGCGCCACCGTTGACGTTGCCGGCTGGACGGGCATCGTTACCCGCGAACAGTTCAACGAGCTGATTGCCGCGTTGGTAAAAAGAACCCTGCTGGCCTGCCGTCGCGCGTTGAAAGATGCTGCGGTAGAAGCTGAGGAGGTGCTGGAAGTGGTCATGGTTGGCGGTTCTACCCGCGTGCCGTTAGTCCGTGAACGAGTGGGTGAGTTCTTCGGCCGCCTGCCTCTGACTTCCATCGACCCGGATAAAGTCGTTGCCATTGGCGCGGCGATTCAGGCTGACATTCTGGTAGGCAACAAGCCGGACAGCGAAATGCTGCTGCTTGACGTTATCCCGCTGTCGCTCGGCCTTGAAACCATGGGCGGCCTGGTTGAGAAAGTCATTCCGCGCAACACCACTATTCCGGTAGCGCGCGCCCAGGACTTTACCACCTTTAAAGATGGCCAGACTGCGATGGCGATTCAGGTTTTACAGGGCGAGCGTGAACTGGTGCAGGATTGCCGCTCTCTCGCTCGCTTTACGCTACGTGGTATTCCGGCGATGCCGGCGGGCGGGGCGCATATTCGCGTTACCTTCCAGGTCGATGCCGACGGGCTGCTGAGCGTCACCGCCATGGAGAAATCCACCGGCGTGGAAGCCTCTATTCAGGTGAAACCCTCTTATGGCCTGAGCGATGGGGAAATCGCCACCATGATTCAGGATTCCATGAGCTTTGCCGAGCATGATGTGAAAGCGCGCATGCTGGCGGAGCAAAAAGTTGATGCAGCCCGCGTGCTGGAAAGCCTGCAGGGTGCGTTGAGCTCGGATGCCGCGCTGTTAAGCGCCGCCGAACGCGCCGATATCAATGCCGCGATGGCAGCGCTCAGCGCCGCCGCCGCAGGTGAAGATACCGATGCGATTGAACAAGCCATTAAAAACGTAGACAAACAAACCCAGGATTTCGCCGCACGTCGTATGGATGAATCGATCCGTAAGGCGCTGAAAGGCCACTCCGTGGACGAGGTTTAACATGCCAAAGATTGTTTTTCTGCCTCATCAGGACCTCTGTCCGGATGGCGCAGTTTTGGAAGCGAATGTCGGTGAAACCATTCTTGACGTTGCACTGCGCAATGGTATTGAGATTGAGCATGCCTGTGAGAAATCCTGCGCCTGCACCACCTGCCACTGCGTTGTGCGTGAAGGTTTCGACTCCCTTGCCGAGAGCACGGAAGATGAAGATGACATGCTCGATAAAGCCTGGGGCCTGGAGCCTGAAAGCCGTCTGAGCTGTCAGGCGCGCGTTACCGATGAAGATCTGGTCGTTGAGATGCCGCGCTACACCATCAACCACGCGCGCGAGCACTAACGGGAGACGCTGATGGGACTGAAATGGACCGATAGCCGTGAAATCGGCGAGGCGCTGTACGACAGCCGTCCGGATCTCGATCCGAAAACGGTGCGCTTTACCGATCTGCACCAGTGGATCTGCGATCTGGAAGAGTTTGATGACGATCCAAACGCATCCAATGAAAAAATTCTGGAAGCGATTCTGTTAGTCTGGTTAGATGAAGCAGAATAGTTGAACCAAGCGGGCTGCCTCAGGCGGCCCGTTTTATATTTAGCATGTGCTGAAAAAAAAGAAGGAAAACAAAATGTCAGAAGCCATGAAAATTACGCTTTCCACCGCGCCTGCCGATGCGCGCTGGGGCGAAAAAGCTGCTTTGAGCATCAACGATGAAGGTATCACCCTGCACCTGACCGGCAAAGACGAACTGGGTTTAATTCAGCGTGCCGCACGTAAAATCGATGGCCAGGGCCTGAAGCATGTACAACTGGCGGGCGAAGGCTGGGACGTAGAGAAAAGCTGGGCGTTCTGGCAGGGTTACCGTGCACCAAAAGGCACACGTAAAGTCGACTGGGCGCCGCTTGATGAAGCGCAGCAAAAGGAACTCGATAACCGCCTGAAAATCATCGACTGGGTGCGCCACACCATCAACACCCCGGCGGAAGAGCTTGGCCCGGAACAGCTGGCTTCCCGTGCGGTTGACCTGCTGTGTGACGTGGCCTGTGACAACATCACCTGGCGCATTACCAAAGGTGAAGACCTGCGCGAACAGAACTATATGGGTATTCATACCGTAGGCCGTGGTTCTGAGCGTCCACCGGTTCTGCTGGCGCTGGATTACAACCCGACCGGCAACCCGGATGCGCCGGTATACGCAGCCCTGGTGGGCAAAGGCATCACCTTCGATTCCGGCGGCTACAGCATGAAGCAAAGCGCCTTTATGGATTCCATGAAATCTGACATGGGCGGCGCCGCAACCATTACCGGCGCGCTGGCCTTCGCTATCGCCCGCGGGCTGGATAAACGCGTGAAGCTCTACCTGTGCTGCGCGGACAATATGGTCAGCGGCAATGCTTTCAAGCTTGGCGACATCATCAAATATCGCAACGGCAAAACCGTTGAAGTGATGAATACCGATGCGGAAGGCCGCTTGGTGCTGGCCGATGGCCTGATTGATGCCAGTGCGCAAAAACCAGAGCTGATTATCGACTGCGCAACCTTAACGGGGGCTGCGAAAACCGCGCTGGGCAATGACTACCACGCGCTTTTTGGTTTCGACGACGCCTTGGTAAACCGCCTGCTGGAAAGTGCGGCACAAGAGAACGAGCCGTTCTGGCGTTTACCGCTGGCTGAGTTCCACCGCAGCCAGCTGCCGTCTAACTTTGCAGAGTTGAACAACACCTCTAACGCCTCTTTCCCGGCGGGCGCGAGCACGGCGGCGGGCTTCCTGTCTCACTTCGTGGAAAACTACCATGAGGGCTGGCTGCATATCGACTGCTCGGCGACCTACCGTAAAGGCGCCGTTGAGCAGTGGTCTGCGGGCGCGACAGGTTTAGGCGTGCGTGCCATTGCTAATCTGCTGACCGGTAAGTAAAACCAACCCTCTCTCTTCAGGGGAGAGGGTTAAAACGATCTCTTTGTCTTCTTCTGGAACCACAATGTCAGAACCAAAAAACGAACTAGAAACCCTGCTGGAGCAGGCGGCGACCGAGCCTGCCCACCGCCCGGCATTCTTCCGCGTGCTGCTGGAGTCCACTGTTTGGGTGCCAGGCAAAGCGGCGCAAGGCGAGGCCATTGATGCGGACAGCGCGGTGGAGCTGGAGCACTGGGAAAAAGAAGACGGAACGTCCGTGATCCCTTTCTTTACCTCGGTAGAGGCGCTGCAGCAGGCAATCAGTCACGAGCAGGCTTTTGTAGCCATGCCGGTACGCACTCTTTTTGAAATGACCCTCGGTGAGAGCCTGTTCCTGAACGCTAAGCTGCCAACCGGTAAAGAGTTCACCCCGCGTGAAATCAGCCACCTGATGAGTGCTGAAGGCGATCCGCTCAGCCAGCAGGAAGTGCTGGAAGGGGGCGCCTCTTTACTGCTCTCTGAAGTCGCCGAGCCGCCAGCGCAGATGGTGGAATCGCTGACGACCCTGTTTAAAAGCCTGAAAACCGTCAAGCGGGCGTTTCTTTGCTCAATCAAAGAGCGGGCGGACGAGCAGCCAAACCTGCTGATTGGCATTGAAGCCGACGGCGATATCGAGGCGATTATTCG
>DALYUA010000209.1:0-6199 GCA_031993245.1 Buttiauxella sp.
CCTGTTTTATCGACGATGTGGCGCTGGCAATTACGCTTGCGTGGATTTGTTTGCGGGCGGTGTTTGCGCTGTTGGCTGATGCGGCAAAAACGCTCTGCGCGCTGACCAGTAATGACAGGACGATGCCCAGGCGGAAAGCCCCGCTTAGCGTGCGGAAAAGGGGTTTCCGCTTTGGGGTAAATAACTTTGTAAAAACTATAAGATTCATGATGTTAAAACTCTGGCACGATAATTGCTATACAAGGAGGTATCGCAAGATTTTGCAGAGTGTTTTCCATCACGAGGATGTGGGCTGTGAGTATTACTTTTGACAAAGCATTGGGGGTTCATCCGCAGGCAGTAGCACTTCGACTTTCCCGAGCAGAGCTGCTATCCGCCAACCTGGCTAACGTCGACACCCCAAACTTCCAGGCTAAAGATATTGATTTTGCCGCGGAGATGCAACGGTCAGCGTGGAGTTTTTCCACCAGCCCGTCGCCGCAGGAGATGTATCGGGTGCCTTATCAGCCCTCAAGCGATGGCAACACGGTTGCCCTCGATGTCGAGCAGGCTGAGTTCTCAAAAAATGTTCAGGACTATCAGGCAAGCCTTGCGTTTCTGAATATGAAATTTGTGGGCCTGAAAAAGGCAATCGAAGGTAAGTAACTGACTCAGGTAAGTAAACAGAATGGCTTTTACCGATATTTATCGTGTTTCTGGTTCGGCAATGACGGCGCAAACCGTGCGTCTGAACACCATTGCCAGCAACCTGGCAAACGCGGAGTCCCCGGCTTTGAACGAGGAGAGCGTCTATAAAGCGCGCCGTCCGGTATTTGCGGCGGTCTATCAGAATGATGAGCTGATGGGCAACAGGGCGCTGACCGGCGCACGCGTCCAGGTGATGGACGTGGTGGAAACCGGCAATGCCGTGCAGCGCTATGAGCCTCATCATCCGATGGCTAACGCCGAAGGATATGTCTACTACCCCGACGTCAACGTTGTGGAAGAGATGGCGGACATGATGTCGGCATCGCGTGGTTTTGAAACCAACGTGGATGTCCTTAACAGTGTGAAGAGCATGCAGCAAAGCCTGCTGCGTCTCGGAGAAGCATAAAGATGAACGTTAATACGCTAGCCGCTAATACCGATACCACAACCGGCGACTCCGGCTCGGTTGCCGGCAATGGCTCAACCGCCGGCAGCATGAATAACCTGTTTATGCAGCTGCTGGTAGCGCAGATCCAAAACCAGGATCCGCTCAACCCGACAGACGGGACCGAGTATGTAAGCCAGCTGGCGCAGCTGACTCAGGTGCAGTCCATGGAAACCATGTCGCAGCTGATGGCGAATAACTCAGTGCTGATGGATAACCTCCAGACGCTGACCACCGGCAACCTGGTCGGGCAAAACGTAATGGTTCAGACCGATACCATCAACAGCGACGGCAGCACCGAGCTGAACGGGCGTCTTACTCTGGAGCATCCGGCGGATACGGTTACCGTCATCGTGAAGGACTCCGCGGGCACCGAGTACAAAATTGATCTTGGCAAGCAGGAGGCCGGCCAGGTGGACTTCAGGATCGATCCTGAAGAGCTTGGCCTGTCGGAAGGGAAATACACCCTTAGCGTCGTGACCGGGAGCGGGGAAGAAAATGTTCCGGTGGAAGTCGGCGGCGTGGTGAACAACGTGCGTATTCCGCTGGATGGCAGCGCGACCATGCTTAATATCGCCGGTTTGGGCGAAATCGCCTACAACAACATTACTCAGTTCGGTAACTCAAAACCGAGCGCTTCCGCCTGAGTGCGGGGATTGGACAGTCTTAATCAGGAATCGATTTTATGAGTTTTAATATTGCAACTACCGGCCTGAACGCCATTACCGAGCAGCTTAACGCTATTTCCAACAATATCGCCAACTCCGGCACCGTTGGGTTTAAATCCGGTCGCGCCGAATTTGCTGCTCTTTATGCGGAAGGCCAGCCGCTGGGCGTTGGGGTGACCGCCGTTACCCAGAGTATTACTAAAGGCGGCAACATTTCTTCTACCGGCAACGCGCTGGATTTGGCGATTGCGGGCAACGGCTTCTTCGTGGTACGCGACAGTGCGGGCACCACGGCTTATACGCGCGCAGGCTATTTTGGCACCGACGCCAACGGCAATCTGATCAACAACCAGGGCATGAATCTACAGGGCTATCCGGTGGATGCTAACGGCGTCCTGCAAACGGGTACCGTGGGCAATCTGAGCATCAGCAGCGGTTCCATTCCGGCCAAAGCCTCGGACAGCATGGACTTCACGGCGAACCTCGATGCCAACGCTAAGGTGCCGGAAACCACCCCGTTCGATCCTAAAGACAATACGTCTTACAACAACACCTATGCGACCACGGTGTATGACTCACTGGGCCGTGAGCACACCATTAACCAGTACTTCGTAAAAACTGATGAAAACAAATGGGAAGTGCACTACTTCATGGACGATCGGCCGCTGACCGATCCGGCGACGCAGACTATCGAGTTTACCGATCAGGGCGTGTTGGGCGTACCAAACGGCACCGTGCCTGTGTCCATTGATGTCCCGGGCGCGCAGAAACTGTCTATCGACGTTAGCTACACCGGCACCACTCAGTACGGCTCCGACTTCTCTGTGAGCAAGAACAAAAGCAGCGGCTACGCTTCCGGTGAAAAAACCGGCCAGCAAATTGACACGGATGGTTCCGTTTACGCCACCTTCTCTAACGGCGAGCGCATGCTGCAGGGCCAGTTGATCCTCGCCAACTTCGCTAACCCAAACGGACTCGCTTCTCAGGATGGGACCACCTGGGCACAGACTGCAAGTTCTGGCGCACCGCTGAGCGGCGCACCGGGCACCGGCCTGCTGGGCTCGGTAAAAGCGGGCGCGCTGGAATCATCCAACGTTGATATGACTTCTGAGCTGGTCGGGCTGATGACCGCGCAGCGTAACTATCAGGCCAACACCAAAGTCATCAGCACCAACGACAGCATGATGACGGCGCTGTTCCAGGCGGTTTAATGGATCACTTAATTTTTACCGCCGTCAGCGGCGCCAGCCGCAGCCTGTCGCAGCAGCAGATCCACGCCAATAACCTGGCGAACGTGAACACTCAGGGGTTCCGAAACGATCTGGAAAGCGCGCTGTCGCAGCAGATTCAGGGGGAGGGTTACGCCTCCCGCTTCCAGGTACAGTCAACCGCTGGCGGCATCGATATGACGCCGGGCGCCATGCGTGCCACCGGGCGCGATCTGGACGTGGCTATTAAAGGCAGCGGCCTGATTGCGTTGTCCAGCGGCAACCGCGAGGTTTATACCCGCAACGGGCAGATAGATGTCGGCCCGGAAGGTGATTTGACCATCAATGGCTTACCGGTGGAGGGAGACGCGGGGCCGATTATCCTGCCGCCTTTCTCACAGATCTCTATCGCTGCGGACGGTGTGATAACCATCGTGCCCGACGACGGCAACATTGCCGCGCCTGTGGATGTGGATCGCATCAAGCTGGTGGATGTCCCGGCAGGTGAACTGCAGAAAAATCCGCTGGGTTTTCTCGTGAGCAACGCCGCAAACAATCCGCGTAATGAAGATGTCACCGTTGCGGCAGGTCATCTGGAAAGTTCCAACGTCTCGGCCATCAGCGAAATGGTGTCGAGCATTGCGCTCAACCGTCAGTTTGAAGCTCAAATCAAAATGATGAAGGCCGCAGACGAGTTAGCCACGGCGGGCAATCGCCTGATTCGCGGCAGTTAATCTTTCCAGACTTAAGGAAAAAGAACCATGAATCCAGCGTTATGGATCAGTAAAACCGGGCTTGCGGCGCAGGACGCCAAAATGAGCGCGATTTCGAACAACCTGGCGAACGTCAACACCACCGGTTTCAAGCGCGATCGTGTGATGTTCTCCGATCTGTTCTATCAAAACCAGCGTACACCCGGTGGGCAGCTCGACCAGAACAACACCGCGCCAACCGGCATTCAGTTCGGCAGCGGCGTGAAAATCGTCGGAACGCAGAAAGAGTTCTCGGTAGGCAACATCCAAAACACCGGACAAAATCTCGATATAGCGATTACCGGCCAGGGCTTTTTCCAGGTTGAAACGCCGGACGGCGACATCGCCTATACCCGCGCGGGCAATCTGCAAAGAAACCAGGACGGCGTGATCACCAACGCCCAGGGTTTACCGCTGGTGCCGCAGATTGAGCTGCCGGCCAACACCAAGGAAATTCAGGTCGCCAAAGACGGCACCGTGACGGCGACCGTCGGGGGTGAAACGGAACCGGTTGAGCTTGGGCAAATCACTCTGGTGAACTTCGTCAATCCGGCCGGTCTTGAAGCCGTGGGCGGCAACCTGTACCGCGAAACCGCCGCCAGCGGCGAAGCGGTGGAAGGCGTGCCGGGCGAAGAAGCATTTGGTCAGCTGGAGCAGGGTTCTCTTGAAGGTTCAAACGTTCAGGTCGTGGAGGAAATGGTTGACATGATAACCGTCCAGCGGGCCTACGAAATGAACGCCAAGATGGTTTCAGCGGCCGACGACATGTTGAAGTTTGTCACTCAGTCGATGTAACGATACTCGTCATAATTTTAGTTGCAGGGGCGGGGCACTTACCGCGTTACTCGGCAAGTGCCTCGCCCTTACCGGGCCAGCCTTTGGCCGTTCAAAAATGCTATCAGCATTTCTGCCCTGTAACTCGAATTATCCAGAGTATGCGGCTGTGCGTGATGTAAATGAAGTGAAGAGAGTCATGAAAAAGCAGTGTGTTATCAGTTTACTGGTACTGGCGCTGGCCGGGTGTGAAAGCCCGGCGTTGCTGGTCCACAAAGACGACGCGGCGTACGCGCCACCGGAAAATATCGTTGAGCCACCGACTCAGGTTGCAGGCGGCGGGTTATACAATGGCGGCTATAACTGGTCGCTAACCCAGGATCGTCGTGCCTATCGCGTGGGGGATATCCTGACCGTGAAGCTCGACGAATCCACCCAGCCCAGCAAGCAGGCGCGCACCAACTTCGGCAAAAAGAATGATGCGAGCATCGGTATTCCGGAGGCATTCGGCCAATCTGTCGATAAGCTGAGCGGCACCATTGACGCCAGCCGTACCTTCAACGGCAACGCCGCTTCCCAGCAGCAAAACAGCCTGCGCGGGTCGATAACCGTGGCGGTTTACAAAGTGCTGCCGAACGGCGTGCTGGCGATTCGCGGCGAGAAATGGCTCACCCTCAATCAGGGCGATGAGTACATGCGCGTCACCGGACTGGTGCGTGCCGACGACGTTGAACGTGATAACTCCGTTTCTTCACAGCGCATCGCCAACGCCCGTATTGCCTATGCTGGCCGCGGCGCGCTGAGCGATGCCAACTCGGCAGGCTGGCTGACTCGCTTCTTTAACCATCCGCTGTTCCCAATCTGACAGGAGTTTATATGCGTAACGTTGTGTTGTTTTTCGCGCTCCTGTGGTGTGCTTACGCGCTCGCCCAGCCGCTGGGTGACATCGTAGATATTCAAGGGGTACGTGGTAACCAGCTGGTGGGCTACAGCCTGGTTGTCGGGCTGGACGGCACCGGGGATAAAAACCAGGTGAAGTTTACCAGCCAGTCGGTGACCAACATGCTGCGCCAGTTTGGCGTACAGCTACCAACCAAAATTGACCCTAAGGTTAAGAACGTTGCGGCGGTGGCCATCAGCGCCACGCTGCCGCCGGGCTATGCTCGCGGGCAATCAATTGACGTCACCGTATCTTCTATTGGCGATGCCAAAAGCCTTCGTGGAGGCACCTTGCTGCTGACGCAGCTGCGTGGTGCTGACGGTGAAGTCTACGCGCTGGCGCAGGGTAACGTGGTAGTCGGCGGCGTAAAGGCCGAGGGTAACAGCGGCTCAAGCATTACCATCAATACGCCAACCGTGGGCCGTGTGCCAAACGGCGGCTCGGTTGAGCGCGAAGTGCCGACGGATTTCCTGGAAAACCATCAGGTGATGCTCAATCTGAAACGTCCAAGTTTTAAAACGGCCAACAATGTTGCCGTAGCGCTGAACAACGCATTCGGGGCGAATACCGCCACGGCGCAAAGCGCCACTAACGTTATGGTGAGAGCGCCGCAGGAGCCTGGGGCTCGCGTGCAGTTCATGTCCATGCTGGAAGACGTGCAGATTACCGCAGGTAAACAACGCCCGCGCGTTGTGTTTAACGCCCGTACCGGCACGGTGGTTATT
>DALYUA010000210.1:0-6190 GCA_031993245.1 Buttiauxella sp.
CCGCTATTGATGCCCTGCTTGAGCTCGCTCACAGAGCCGAATTGCTGCTGCAGTACGATGCCGCCGCCCAGTTTTTGCCACTCAGCGCTAAAGGCGCGTGTTACACGATCGCCCAATGCGCTGCGCGGTACCAGCAACAGCGGCGCACGATGACCCTGCTGCCAGATATGATCCGCTGCGTCCCGAGCTTCATCTTCCGGAGACAGGGCGAAATAGCAGATATTCGGGCGGTTTTGTACATTCTCCGGCTGGTTCAGCGCCAGGATATTTAGCGAGGTATTACTGCTGGCGAGACGATCAACGTTGTTTTTAAGGAGCGGGCCTACGACAAGCGTAGCGCCATCCTGCTGCGCCTGAGCGAGTACCTGCTCCAACGGCTGCGAGCTGGTATCGTAGATTTTTACTTCGGCAGAAGGGTTAGCCGGAGTCGCCGCGGCGCTTTGTACCGCTGGTTGAGTCGGTTGCGGATCCGATGGTGCTGCCGCCTGCTGCTCATTAGTCAGATCGCTAACGGAGACGTCTGATGGGCTGGCCACAGCATCGGCATCAGGCGTAGTTCGCTCTGCCGCTGGCTGCGCGCTGGCATCCGGCGCAGGAGCGCTAACCGATGCCGCAGGGGAGGAACCATTATTTTTCGCCGCTTCAAAGCCCTGCTGGATAGCGCGGCCAAATACCGCAGCCTGGCCGTTTAACGGCAGCAGCAGAGCAATTTTACCCACGGAAGCCGGCTGGTAATTTTGCATATTGCTTAGCTGAGTCGGCAGCGTTTTTGCGCCAGGATTCTGCGGGTAGCGTGTTTGCCAGTCTTTGATGCCAGCTTTCAGCATGTTCGGATCGTTGCGGTTATCGTTCCAGACGCGCTGGAGATCCAGCCATCCTTGCAGGGTATTTTCATCCGCATTAATCACCATGGCGCTCATTTGTTCAGGCGTGAACTGAGACAAGGTCTGCCAGGTGCCATCAATATTTTTTTGATGCGCCTCGCCCTTGAGCATGGGTTCCTGAGCAATCCAGGCGCGCAGAAGTTCCAGCGACGGGCGATTCTGGCTGGCATCAATCACCGCCTGATAATACCGCGCCTGCTGCTTTTTGTTGAATGATGAAGGATCAAGCTTAGCAAGCAGCGCATTTGCCGCAGCATAATCTTTTTGGGCGATTTTAATCTCTGGCACCAGAAGCGATTGCTCATGGCGCTGGACGTCATCCATTTCCTGCGGCAACTGATTATAGAGCTCTACCGCCTGTTGCGATTTGCCTTCAGTCAGCAGCGCATGAATGGCGAGTAATTGCCATGTGGTCTTGCTATCATCTGCGCTTTGCTGCATCTGTTGCAGATAGTATGCAGAATCCGCAGTGGCTTCGCCCTGCACGTGGGCGGCGGACTGGTCTGGCGCTTTCGTGGTGCAACCCGCAAAGATCAGGGCTGCAAGCACGACAGGCAGACAACGCCCGGCTTTAGAATGAATAAATTTAGACGGTAGCATGCTGTATCCAGTGAATTTTTCTTCTCAGTGTTCAATATTAAATCGGCAATACGGATGAAACAATGAAACAACTCGAAACGGCGGCGATTTCTGCCAGCACGCTCTACATCGTTCCGACCCCCATCGGTAACCTTGGCGATATCACACAGCGGGCGTTATCCGTGTTGCAAAGCGTTGACCTGATTGCTGCCGAAGATACTCGTCATACCGGTTTATTGCTGCAGCATTTTGCCATTAATGCGCGATTGTTCGCATTGCACGATCATAATGAACAACAAAAATCAGAAACGTTACTGGCGAAGCTTCAGGCAGGGCAAAGTATCGCGCTGGTTTCAGACGCCGGTACGCCGCTGATTAACGATCCGGGCTATCACCTGGTGCGTACCTGCCGTGAAGCGGGGATTCGCGTCGTGCCGCTGCCTGGCCCTTGTGCCGCTATTGCAGCGTTAAGCGCGGCCGGGCTGCCATCGGATCGCTTCTGTTATGAAGGCTTCCTGCCCGCCAAATCCAAAGGGCGTCGTGATGCGCTAAAAGCCATTGAACAAGAGCCGCGCACGCTGATTTTTTATGAATCCACCCATCGTTTGCTCGACAGTTTAGACGATATTTGTGCGGTGCTTGGTGAATCCCGTTACGTGGTGCTGGCGCGCGAGCTGACCAAAACCTGGGAGTCGATTTATGGCGCGCCAGTTGGCGAACTGGCTGCATGGGTTAAAGAAGACGAGAATCGTCGCAAGGGCGAGATGGTGCTGATCGTCGAAGGCTTTAAGGTTCAAAGCGATGATGCGTTGCCTGCCGATGCGTTGCGCACTCTTGCGCTGCTGCAAACAGAGCTGCCGCTGAAAAAAGCCGCCGCGCTTGCCGCCGAAATCCACGGCGTGAAGAAGAATGCGCTTTATAAGTATGCTTTAGAAAACAGTGAGAAATAGGATTTTCGAAATGCTCTGAGCGGCTTGCATGGGCAGACTATGGCGAGAGGTTCGCACAGAGGCCCGGCTGGAAAATCTGCGCGTCATACAGGCATCGCACATTTTGATGTAGCCACAGGAAAGAACAGGGCAGCGTTGTGGAGATTTCCTGCGTGCAAAATTTATCGAATGCCGCAGATTTATTCTCACCTGAAACAAGAAACACAATCTCCTCAGCGCTAAAAATTTCGTTTAGCCCTAACGTAATCCCCTCTGAGATTAGATGTGATGTGTCTTTTAGCATCTCATGCGTTTTTGTTTTGCTATCAAGCTTGATGCGGCGGCTACGAAGGGACAGTTTATCTGCGGGCTCGATCAGGCCAAGGTGGCCATTTTTACCTAAGCCCAGAATGCATAAATCTAATCCGCCTTTTTGCTGAATTAATTTCGAGACTCTTTTACATTCCGGGTCATATCTATGCGTGCCTACGGCGGCGCGCTGGTATGTAATACCGGAGCCCCTGCGGTTGAAGATAAAAGCTCGCTGAATACTTCGCTTAAACGCAGCATCGCGCGCGTCGCCGCAGAGCTTATTCAGCCGGGGGACCGCATTATTCTGGATTCAGGCACCACCACTTATGAAATCGCGCGCCATATGCGCAACCATAAGGAGGTGATCGCCATGACCAACGGCATGAACGTAGCGAACGCTTTGCTTGAGGCCGAAGGCGTTGAGCTGCTGATGACGGGCGGGCATTTACGCCGTCAGTCCCTTTCTTTTTATGGCGATCAGGCCGACCAGTCTTTGCAAAACTATCACTTTGATACGCTATTCCTTGGCGTGGACGCCATCGATCTTGAGCGTGGCGTCAGCACCCACAACGAAGATGAAGCTCGCCTTAATCGACGGATGTGCGAAGTGGCGGAGCGGGTTATCGTGGTGACGGATTCCAGCAAATTTAATCGTTCCAGCCTGCATAAGATTATTGATACGCAACGCATCCATATGGTTATTACCGATACCGGCATTCCGGAAGAAAGCCTGAGCGGGCTGCGCAGGGTTGGTATCGATGTGATAGTTGTGGAATAACAGTGATAATTACGCCCGGCCGCCGAAAGCTGCTGAGCGTCTCTTATCCGTTCCAGGGCACCTTATCTTCTTTCTGCGAGGATAACTAAGTGGTCTCTTTTTCAAGCCCGAAAGGGCATTTTTTAAACTGACATTTTCCCTCATAATCACATCGGGTTGGCTTAACTTCTGCATTTCCGGGACAGTCGGACTGAGTAAGCATGGTGCGCCAGAGTGTGGCATTGAAAGGGATGACGTTACACATTGTTAATTGGCTTATCTGCCCGTTAATAAACACCCCTAAATTGCTGGTTACTATTTCATCGCCCGGCATCATCAGATGTGATGCTTTATACCAAAGCATAAGTTTTAATTCGCGACAGGAAACAATACAAGAGAAAGCGGTTCCTGTTGTCGGGCTTATTAAAGAATCAATTACAGTCCATTTCATATATTTCTCCAGGGCGAAAACTAACCGGCACATATTTAACGCGAAAGATATCGCAGGATATAAGATCCTGTAAGTAAGAGATAATGTCAGTCGATAAATTCGTAATGCTTACGCTTTAATGAACCTTTTCAGGCTAAATCCTTACTCCTAGTAGGTGATGTCATATAGCGTAGACCATCCTAATTTCTCAAGCTATTGAAAATGATCAAAAATTTTAATGTTTTTAATAATTTTCTTATTTATCAAAAGGATATTTAAGCTGATTTTTCCGAGGCTATTTATTTTGATCAAAGTTACAGCACAGACTATTTTCAGAGGGGCATAGACAAAATAACTAAACCTATGAATTATTCTTAATAATTTCATAAGGATAAGTTTTATGGCTCTAAGTGTGACGATCAATTGTTGATCAGTGATGCGTTAATTTTACCGGGTGAAATCAAATAATTTAGTATTTCTGGAGAAAAGTAGCGCAGCGTGATTTTGTTTTTACGGTTGCTTTGCTAATGAATTTGAATCAAAGGGAGAAGATATTATTCTTTCAGCTTGATCTTTATTGAAGAGCTTCTACTTTTTAATATTGAATATTTTTTAACCCAGATTTTTCTTTTGATAAATAATGTCAATCAAGGAGATGTAGAATGTTTTTGGAGCCGGTAAATAATTATCAACAGCAAGAAAACAGCATGCTGGCAGCGAACTTTTCCGCTGCGGATGCCTGCTGGCAGATGGGCAGCGTAGTGCTTGAGATACTGACGTCGGGAAAGCCGCTGTCGAATAAAGAGGTGATGGCAACGCTGATTAATCGCCTTGAGCTGGAAGACGATGTCCTGACGCTGGATACCTATCGCCAGCTTCTTGAGTACGTTGTTTATCAGACGATCGGGGAAAGTTGAATAAAGACGTAGGATGATGCCCGTAAGGCGGGTAAGACTGTACTACCCGCCAGGTTGTTATTTTTACAAAGATCAGGTTACCGGAGCAGGGTTAAATACTGCCAGGGCGTTGTGTAAACCCCATTGATCTGAAAAGGTTTTCTTGCGGCCGCTGGCAACATCGAGAATCAATTTAAACAGCTCCCAACCCACATCTTCAATGGTGGCCTCGCCGGTGGCAATAGTGCCCGCGTTGATATCCATCAGATCATACCAACGATTTGCCAGCGCCGTGCGGGTCGCCATTTTAATAACCGGTACTGCCAGCAGTCCGTATGGCGTGCCACGCCCGGTGGTGAATACCTGTACGGTAATGCCGGATGCTACCTGTTGCGTGCCGCATACGAAATCACTCGCGGGAGTAGCCGCATAGATAAGGCCGCGTTTGGTTGGACGCAGGCCAGGTGAAAGCACTTCCACAATCGCGCTCTGGCCTGATTTAGCGATGGAGCCAAGGGCTTTTTCCACCACGTTTGCCAGTCCGCCTTTTTTGTTTCCCGGCGACGGGTTGGCGCTGCGGTCGGTTTTACCCATATCCAGATAGTTGTCGTACCATTCCATCTCTTCGAGCAGGCGTTTGCCTACTTCTTCGTTGATGGCTCGCGGAGTTAACAGGTGAATAGCGTCACGAACTTCGGTGACTTCAGAGAACATCACCGTTGCGCCGCAGCGCACTAAAAGATCCGAGGCATAACCAACGGCTGGATTAGCCGTCACACCTGAGAAAGCATCGCTGCCGCCGCACTGCATACCGACGACCAGTTCTGAGGCCGGGCAGGTTTCCCGCTGGCGCAGGTTAAGTTTCTGTAGATGGCGTTCTGCCACGGTAAGAATATCATCCACCATTGATTTGAAGCCGACGTGGTGTTCATCCTGCAGACGTACAATGCTGGCATCTTCTGGCGAAATAGCCTTGACGTTGTCGGTACCTGCCAGCAGGCGTTCTGGCTGAAGCTTTTCACAGCCGAGGCCAATCACCATGACTTCGCCGCCGAAGTTTGGGTTCAGGGCGATGTTGTGAATGGTACGAACAGGGATTACTGCGGCCGGGGCATTAATGGCTACCCCGCAGCCATAAAGGTGGTTCAGTCCCACCACGCCGTCTACGTTCGGATAGCGAGGCAGTAAATCGCGTTCAATTATTTTGATAACGTAGTCCACAACGCCTGCGACGCAGTGGACACTGGTAGTGATGCCAAGGAGGTTTTTAGTGCCGACGCTACCGTCTGCGTTGCGATAGCCTTCAAAAGTATATCCTTTAAGTTCTGGCAAAGGCGCCGGTACTTTGGTGGCCAGTGGTAAAGTATGCAGCGGTGGCGCTTCAGGTAGAGCCACTAATGATT
>DALYUA010000211.1:0-6178 GCA_031993245.1 Buttiauxella sp.
TGCCTTTTATTCCGCCCATTGACGGTCACCGGCTTCCTCACGTTCACGGTTTTCGCACGCTGGCAGATGTGGATGCGATCCTCAGCGACAAAGGTGATGCCGTGGTGCTCGGCGGTGGTTTGCTTGGCGTGGAAGCTGCCGCGGCGCTGCATGCACGCGGCGTTCGCGTCACGCTTGTTCATCGCAAGGCATGGCTGATGGATATTCAGCTTAATCAGCAGGCGGGCGGGCTCCTTGAACAAACCCTGGTCGGACGCGGTATTGCCTGCCAGTTAAATTGCAGCATTGACCGCATTGATGCGGAGAACGTGACGCTGAGCAACGGCAATGTGCTGCCCGCAGGACGAGTGATTATCGCTACAGGCGTGAAGCCAAATATCGCTCTGGCCCGGCTGGCAGGTATTCCATGCCGGCAAGGCATCACCGTAGACGCACAGTTGCGCAGCGAGGTCCCGCACGTTAGCGCGTTGGGTGAATGCTGCGAAATCGACGGGCAAACCTGGGGGCTGGTCGCGCCTTGCCTGCAACAGGCCGATGTTTTAGCCGCGCGCCTGGCCTGCGCTGCCACAACGGATTTCCGTTATGAGGATCGCGGCACTCGCCTCAAGGTCAGCGGTATTCCGCTCTTTTCGGCAGGCGATCTTAGCGAACAGGCAGGCACTCGTGTTCTCACCACTTTCGACCCGCTTTCCCGGCATTACCGCTGCCTGCATTTACGCGACGATCGGCTGGTGGGCGCTCTGCTGATGGGCGATATCCAGTCGGCAAACTCTCTGACCAACACCTTACTCAGCGCGGCACCCGTAACGTCCGCCGTGCTGTTTGATGAATTCCACTCTGATGAGCAGCCGCTGGCTGCCGGAAATGACGACATGACAAAATCAACGCTGGTAGTGATTGGGCACGGCATGGTCGGGCACCACTTTCTGGAGCAGTGCGTGGCGCTGGGGCTGCATAAAAGCTTTCACATCGTGGTTTTTGGCGAAGAACAGCATCCGGCATACGATCGCGTTCATCTCTCGGAATATTTTGCCGGACGCAGCGCGGAATCGCTCTCCATGGTGCAGGGGGATTTCTTTAACGAATATGGCATCGAGCTGCGCTGTAACAGCAAAGTTGTGGCGATAGATCGCCAGCAGCGCGTGGTGCGCGACAGCAACGGGCACGAAACTTACTGGGATAAACTGGTGCTCGCCACCGGCTCGTTCCCGTTTGTGCCACCGGTGCCGGGCAACGATCTGCCGGGCTGTTTTGTTTACCGCACGCTGGACGATCTGGATGCCATCGCGGAACGCGCGCGCGACAGCAAACGCGGAGTGGTCATCGGCGGCGGCCTGCTGGGTCTGGAGGCGGCGAACGCGCTAAAACAGCTCGGCCTGGAAACGCACGTGGTTGAGTTCGCGCCAAATTTGATGGCGGTGCAACTGGATAACGCCGGGGCGTCTATGCTGCGCGAGAAGATCGCTGAAATTGGCGTGCAGGTGCATACCAGCAAAGCCACCACGTCCATTACTGAAACGGAAGGCTTGCAGCTTAATTTTGCCGACGGAGAAACGCTGCAAACTGACTTAATCGTCTTCTCCGCCGGGATCCGCCCACAGGACGCGCTTGCCCGCGCAAGCGATCTTACTCTTGGCGAACGTGGCGGCATCGTTATCAACGATATCTGCCAGACCAGCGATAGCGCAATTTTTGCCATCGGTGAATGTGCCCTGTGGCAAGGGAAAATCTTTGGCCTGGTCGCGCCGGGCTATCAAATGGCCCGCGTGGCGGCAGCGACGCTTGCCGGGCAAGCATCAGCGTTCCGTGGCGCGGATATGAGCACCAAACTTAAACTGCTTGGCGTTGAAGTGGCTTCCTTCGGCGATGCGCATGGCCGCACGCCCGGTAGCCAGAGCTATCAGTGGACCAACGGACCGCAGCAAATCTATAAAAAGATTGTCGTCTCGGCGGATAACAAAACGCTGCTCGGCGGCGTGCTGGTGGGCGACAGCAGCGAATATACCCAGCTTCTGCAAATGATGCTTAACGGCATGGCGCTTCCGCCGCAGCCGGAGAGTCTGATTTTGCCTGCTTCTGCCGGTGGCGCGCCGAAGGGACTGGGCGTGGCGGCGCTGCCGGACAGCGCGCAGATTTGCTCCTGCCATAACGTCAGCAAAGCTGATATCTGCGCGGCCGTGAGCGGCGGTGCGGGAGACATAGGGGCGATTAAAGCCTGCACCAAAGCGGCGACCGGCTGCGGCGGCTGTTCAGCGCTGGTCAAACAGGTGATGGAGTATCAGTTGCAGGAGCAGGGCGTGGAGGTGAAAAAGGATATCTGCGAACACTTCCCGTACTCGCGGCAGGAGATCTATCACCTGGTGCGCGTCAACCACATTCGCACATTTGAGCAGCTTATCAACCGTTACGGTCGTGGGGACGGCTGCGAAATCTGTAAGCCGCTTGCGGCTTCCGTGCTGGCGTCGTGCTGGAACGAATATTTGCTCAAACCTGCGCATCTGCCGCTGCAGGATACCAACGACCGCTACTTCGCTAACATCCAGAAAGATGGCACTTACTCGGTTGTGCCGCGCGTCGCCGCCGGAGAAATCACGCCGGACGGCCTGATCGCTATCGGTCAGGTGGCAAAACGCTACCGGTTGTACAGCAAAATTACCGGCGGGCAGCGTATCGATCTCTTCGGCGCCCGGCTGGAACAGCTTCCTGCCATCTGGGAAGAACTGGTGGCTGCTGGTTTTGAAACCGGTCACGCCTACGGAAAATCGCTGCGCACGGTGAAATCCTGCGTGGGTTCAACCTGGTGTCGCTATGGCGTGCAGGATTCGACGGGCCTCGCCATTGAGCTGGAGAATCGCTACAAGGGCCTGCGTTCGCCGCACAAAATCAAAATGGCGGTTTCCGGCTGCACGCGTGAATGTGCGGAAGCCCAGAGCAAAGACGTTGGGGTGATTGCTACCGACAAAGGCTGGAATCTGTACGTGTGCGGCAACGGCGGTATGAAACCGCGTCATGCCGATCTGTTTGCCAGCGATCTTGACCGTGAAACGCTGATCCGTACTATCGACCGCTTCCTGATGTTCTATATCCGCACCGCCGACCGCCTGCAGCGTACCAGCACCTGGATGGATAACCTGGAAGGGGGCATTGACTACCTGCGTGAAGTGGTGCTTAACGACAGCCTTGGCCTTGGCGACGAGCTGGCAAAAGAGATGGCGGGCGTGGTGGAGACTTACCAGTGCGAATGGCAAACCACGCTCAACAGCCCGGATCGTCTGGCGCTGTTCCGCTCTTATGTGAATAGCGAACAGCCGGACGAAGCCGTACAGCGCCAGATATTACGCGGACAGCTACAGCCGGTTTCCGAAGTTGTTCATCAGCAGGCGAACACGCCGGCAAAACCCTGGCAGGCAGTATGCGATATCAGCGCTATTCCGCCTCAGGCGGGGATTGGCGCACGTTTAGGGGAGCAGCAAATCGCTCTGTTCCGCTTCGGTGACGCTATTTACGCGCTGGATAATCTGGAGCCGGGCAGCGACGCCAACGTACTCTCCCGTGGCATCGTTGGAGACGCGTCCGGTGAGCCAGTCGTCATTTCGCCGCTCTACAAACATCGTATTCGCCTGCGTGACGGGCGCGCCCAGGACGGCGAGCTGGCGGTTCGTGCCTGGCCGGTGAAAGTGGAGCAGGGCACCGTGTGGGTGGGGAGTCAGGCGCTGATTCTGCGTGCGGAGGCGTCATGAATGCCGCGGTGCGTTCCACCTGCCCCTACTGCGGCGTAGGATGCGGCGTGGAGGCCCGGCAAACGGAAACCGGGCGTTATGAAATCAACGGGGATAAAAGGCATCCTGCAAACGTTGGGCGGCTGTGTGTGAAAGGCGCGGCGCTTGGGGAAACCTTAGGCCTGCAAGGCCGCCTGCTCTACCCGGAAATCGAAGGTGAGCGCGTGGAATGGGATGCAGCGCTTGCGCATACCGCTCAGCGATTACGGGCAATCATTGATGAGCATGGCCCGCAGGCCGTGGCGTTCTATGCCTCCGGGCAACTGCTGACCGAAGATTACTATGCCGCAAATAAACTGATGAAGGGATTTATCGGTTCGGCCAATATCGATACCAATTCGCGCCTGTGTATGTCGTCGGCGGTGGTGGGGTACAAGCGCGCTTTCGGTGCCGATGCGGTGCCGTGCAGCTATGAGGATCTTGAGCAGACGGATCTGGTGGTGCTGGTGGGATCTAACGCGGCGTGGGCGCATCCGGTACTGTATCAACGTCTGGCGCAGGCAAAACAGCAGCGTCCGCAGATGAAAGTGGTGGTTATCGATCCGAGGCGCACCGCCACCTGTGATATTGCCGATCTGCATCTCGCTTTACGGCCGGGCAGCGATGCGGGGCTGTTTGTCGGGCTGCTGAATTATCTCCATTTACAGCAGCCGCTGGCAGCAGAGCAGTTCGACGGGCAGGCGGCAGCGCTCGCCATAGCAAGCGGCTGGTCAATGGCGAAATGCGCCGATTTTTGCCAGCTTGAAGCCGATGCGGTGCAGACATTCTGGCAATGGTTCAGCCAGGCCGATCGCGCCATGACGCTCTACACCATGGGGATAAACCAGTCGTCGAGCGGCAGCGATAAGTGCAGCGCCATCATCAATGTGCATCTGGCGAGCGGCAAACTGGGGCGAGCCGGTTGCGGTCCCTTTTCGCTGACCGGACAGCCAAATGCGATGGGCGGGCGTGAAGTGGGCGGGCTTGCGAACCAGCTTGCCTGTCATATGAATTTTGAACCGGCAGATATCGCAAGGCTTGGGCGCTTCTGGGGCAGCGAGCGGATAGCCGAAACGCCGGGATTAATGGCGGTGGAACTGTTCGGAGCGGTTGGCCGCGGTGAAATCAAAGCCGTATGGATCATGGGCACCAATCCGGTTGTGTCGCTTCCTGACGCCGCTCGTGTGGAACAGGCGCTTGCAAAATGTCCGCTGGTGATTGTCTCCGACGTGGCCCTGCATACCGATACCGGTCGCTATGCAAACGTGCGTTTTCCCGTACTCTCCTGGGGAGAGAAAAACGGTACGGTAACGAACTCCGAGCGGCGTATTTCCAGACAGCGCTCATTTTTGCCCGTGCCAGGCGAGGCGCGTGCCGACTGGTGGATAATCTCACAAATTGCCCGGCGCCTGGGCTTCGGCGATGCGTTTGGCTGGCAGCATCCGCAGGAGATCTTCTGCGAGCATGCGGCGCTTTCGGGATACGAAAATGATGGCTTGCGGGCGTTTGATATCAGCGGGCTGGCAAACCTGAGCCGCGAGCAATATGATGCGCTGGAACCTGTGCGCTGGCCCGTCACGACGAAGGGAAAGAGGGCGTTTAAAAGCTGGCGGGCAAGTGGCAAATTCCAGCTTGTGCCGGTTGAGCCTGAGTTACCGCAAGCCGTGGCCGATCGCTGTTATCCGCTTATTCTCAATACCGGACGCATCCGCGATCAGTGGCACACCATGACACGCACCGGCGGCGTGCCGCGGTTAATGCAGCACATCAACATGCCTTTTCTCGAAATCCATCCTTATGATGCGCAACGCTACGGTATTCAGGATGCTGCGCTGGTGCGAATTGCCTCGCGGCGAGGGGAAATGGTGGCCCGGGCGCAGGTTAGCGTGAACCAGCAGGCGGGCAGCGTTTTTGTGCCGATGCACTGGAGCCAGCGGTTTGCCCGTAAGGGACAAATCAATAGCCTGGTGGCAGACGTGTGCGACCCGCATTCCGGACAGCCGGAAAGCAAGCAAACGGCGGTGCGTATTCAGCGCTGGCAGCCTGCGTGGCAGGGGGAAATTTTCGCCCGCGATACCATCGCTTTTGCAGAGGATATTCAGTGGTGGCGTCAGGCATCGTCTGAGGTAGAGCATTTTTTGTGCGCCGCAGATAGCTCGTCTGTCGCCTGGCTTGAGACGCTGGCCGCAGGGCGTGGCTGGCAGCTGCAGACGGCTTGCGGAGACGGCCAGTTTTACCATCTGCTGGCATGGCGAGAAGGGGAGCTACAGCTGGCTTTTTACGCCGGGAAAAGCTGGCCGGAGATTAACCATAGCGCCGTGCTGGCGGCGTTTGCAAACGGCTCGCTGACGCCTGCTGAACGACATCTTTTACTGGCGGGGAAAGCACCCGGTGCGGTAATCGATACGGGGAAAACAATT
>DALYUA010000212.1:0-6153 GCA_031993245.1 Buttiauxella sp.
TACCCTATGAATTCCAGCTATGCCGCCACGCGCAAAGATCGCTGGATAGATCATCCGCCGCAGTTTTTTGGCCCCCACGACGGCCAACCTTCACGAAAAGCGCGGGGTAAACTATAAATAAATCTGCATGGAAATGGTGAAACGACAACCCGTATGGATAGAAACGGGAGTTTGATGGGTGAAACAGCCCCTTTTTAAGCTCGTTATTCGCAGCAATAGTAAGCCTCTGTTAAGTCTTAACTGGCAGGGGGTAATTATTACCGATGATAAAACAGACGGACGAGCGGTAAATGAAAAAAATTAAATCTCTGGTGGTGCTTAGCGCCGCCTCTTTGTTAGTGGCAAATTCGGCCCACGCGGCTGGAACATGGTCGGAAGCGCGTAGTGATGCGATGGGTGGAACAGGGGTTGCTTCCGGTAGTTACGGCAGCGGCGCGCTGATTAACCCGGCTTTACTGGCGAAGGCGCAACAAGAAGACAGGGTGACGGTAATATTACCTTCCGTCAGCGCGCAAATTTCCGATAAGGATAATCTTCAGGACCAGATCGATGACATCAGCGATAAAGTTGATAATTACGAAGATGTAATTGATAACCTTACCTTGCTGGATATTATTGCCAATCCCGTAGGCACCCTGGACCAGTTCCAGAGCGCTGCTGGCGATCTGGCGGGCGAGCTTGAAAGCCTGCGCGGGAAAACGGCGCATGCCAAAGCGGCGGCAGGTATTGCGGTAAGCATTCCAAACGACGTACTGTCCGTGGCTTTTGTCACTAAAGCCTATGCGCGCGCACGTGTCAGTTCATCAGTCGACCAGCAGGATATTGACTATCTGCACGGCATCGAAGGTTCTGACGCCGTTGCGGGGGCCGTAGCTATTGATGCGGCTGTTAATGGCTCCGATGTTATTACGCGCAACCTTAATTCCACCGCATCAGGCCGTGCGGCTATCGTCTCCGATTATGGTATTGCGATGGCAAAACAGTTTGATTTGGGTGGCGTGCCGGTTTCCATAGGCGTTACGCCAAAACTGCAAAAAACCTGGCTGTATAACTACACCACCTCGATTTATGCCTATGACAGCAATGACTGGAACAGCAGTCGTTATCGCAACGATGACACCGGTTTTAACATTGATGCAGGCGTAGCGGCAGATTTTGGCGAACACTGGACGGTAGGTTTAAGCGGTCAGAACCTGGTGTCACGCGATATTGATACTAAAGATATCCGTATTACCAATGGTCGTACCGGCGAGACGCGCAGCTATAAAGATACTTTCCAGATAAGCCCGCTGGTCACGGCGGGTGCGGCCTGGCATAACGATCTTATGACGTTGAGCGCTGACGGCGACCTGACGGAAACCAAAGGTTTTAAAAGCGAAGAAAACTCACAGTACGTTGGCGTAGGGGCCGAGGTTCGTCCACTCTCCTGGCTTGCCGTTCGTGCCGGTTACCGTGCCGATGTAAAAGGTAACGACAGCAACGTCTTTACCGGCGGCGTTGGTTTTGCACCCTTTAACCGTGTCCACGTTGATTTAATGGGTCTGTACGGCGAAGACGAGACCTGGGGGGCGGGCGCGCAGCTTAGCGTCACCTTCTGATAAACGCGCGCCGGGACGAGCAGGTGTCCCGGCGCCGCTTTATGCTATAGTGGCGACCCTTTTTTAACCGTAACCTGCGTAAACGTTCAGTGACTATGTCCCCACAAAGCAATCCGACTCCTTTCCAGCCGCACCGTTTCTCCATCGCGCCAATGCTCGACTGGACCGACAGGCACTGCCGCTATTTCCTGCGCCAGCTTTCGCGTAACACCCTGCTGTACACCGAGATGGTGACCACCGGGGCGATAATCCACGGTAAAGGAGACTATCTGGCTTACAGCGAGGAAGAGCATCCTGTTGCGTTACAGCTGGGTGGAAGCGATCCGCAGGCGCTGGCGCAGTGCGCGAAACTGGCTGAAGCTCGCGGTTATGACGAAATAAACCTGAACGTAGGCTGCCCATCTGACCGCGTACAGAACGGCATGTTCGGTGCATGCCTGATGGCCGACGCGCAGCGTGTGGCGGATTGCATCAAGGCGATGCGCGATGTGGTATCTATTCCGGTAACGGTGAAAACCCGTATCGGTATCGACGACCAGGACAGCTATGAATTTCTGTGTGACTTTATTGGCACTGTGGCAGGAAAGGGCGAGTGCGAGATGTTTATTATCCACGCACGTAAAGCCTGGCTTTCCGGCCTCAGCCCAAAAGAGAACCGCGAAATTCCACCGCTGGACTATCCTCGCGTTTACCAACTTAAGCGTGATTTTCCGCACCTTACCATGGCAATTAACGGCGGCGTGAAGACGCTTGAAGAGGCCAAAATCCACCTGGAACACCTGGACGGCGTAATGGTTGGGCGTGAGGCATACCAGAACCCGGGCCTGTTAACAGCGGTCGACCGCGAAATTTTTGGCAGTGATTTGCCGGAAGTGGATACAGTAGCAGCGGTGCGCGCCATGTACCCGTACATCGAGCGCGAGCTGGCAAATGGCACTTATCTGGGCCACGTCACGCGTCATATGCTCGGCCTATTCCAGGGCGTTCCCGGGGCGCGCCAGTGGCGTCGTTATCTGAGTGAGAATGCGCATAAAGCCGGAGCGGGGATTGCGGTTGTGGAACATGCTTTATCGCTGGTTGCGGACAGAGGTTAACTTTGTAACGCAATAACCGTACGGATTGCTAAGGTATTGCGGAGTTGATCACAACCTCGCATCTTTGTGGCTAACTTTACCGGGGCTGCCGTATCTATTTTTTTGTAAACCTGACACTATGAGCGCGTTGTAACAGAAGAATTCATCGTCGCTGTACCCTACAAAACAGCACGAACAAAAAAGAATGGGCTTCCCTCGGGGAGCCCAAATTCTTTTATGGAATCAATAAGCTGGAGCCCTGCGTCGAACGGCTTTCCAGAGTTTCATGCGCGCGGGCCGCCTCTTTCAGGGAAAATTTCTGCTCCTGCGCCACGTCAACTTTTATTACGCCGCTGGCAATCAGCGAGAACAATTCATTGCAGGCTTCTTCCAGCTCTTCGCGAGTAGTAATGTAACCATTCAGTGACGGACGCGTAACATATAGCGAACCTTTCTGGTTAAGTATGCCAAGGTTGACCCCGGTAACCGGTCCGGATGAGTTGCCAAAACTCACCATTAAACCCTGGCGTTGCAGACAATCAAGCGACGCTTCCCAGGTGTCTTTCCCCACCGAGTCATAAACCACCGCGACTTTTTTGCCGCCGGTAAACTCTTTCACGCGATCGACAATATTTTCTTCACGATAGTTAACGACTTGCCATGCCCCGGCCTGTTTCGCACGTTCTGCTTTTTCAGCCGAACCTACGGTGCCGATAAGTTTTGCGCCTAACGCTTTCGCCCACTGGCAGGCAATCAGCCCCACGCCGCCCGCCGCAGCATGGAATAAAAAGATATCGTTTGGTTTCACTTCATAGGTTTTACGCAGCAGGTAGTAAACCGTCAGCCCTTTCAGGAAAGAAGCGGCGGCCTGCTCAAAGGAGATGGCATCGGGGAGTTTAGCCGTTTTATCAGCCGGCACGTTGTGCACGCTGCTGTACGCCCCAAGGCCTGACTGGGCATACACCACCCGGTCGCCGGGTTTTAAATGTGTGACATCGCTACCGACTTTGCTCACCACGCCTGCCGCTTCGGTGCCAAGCCCGCTTGGCAGCATTGGCGGCGGATATAATCCGCTACGAATATAAGTATCAATGTAGTTGATACCAATAGCCTTATTCTCAACCTGAACTTCATCGGCCGCCGGATCGTGCGGCGTAAATTCAACCGCTTTGAGCACGTCCGGGCCGCCGTGTTGGCTAAACTCTATACGCGTTGCCATGGAAACTCCTTGTGTCGAAGAGTAGCAAGACCAGGTTATACTCCCCGGTCTGTAGAAGAACATGAATCTGGTAACTCCCTCACTATGGCAGGAAATAAACCCTTCAACAAACCGAACGAAACCCGCGATCGTCAGATGGAAGGGTTGAAAATGCCGCCACATTCTCTGGAAGCGGAGCAGTCGGTATTGGGCGGTTTAATGCTGGACAACGAACGCTGGGATAACGTCTCCGAACGCGTCGTCGCCAACGATTTTTTCAGCCGCCCGCACCGCATGATCTTTACCGAAATGCAGCGCCTGCTGGAAATGAGCAAGCCTATCGATCTGATCACGCTCTCTGAATCCCTTGAACTGCAAGGCAACCTTGAAAGCGTAGGCGGCTTTGCTTACCTGGCCGAGCTATCTAAAAATACGCCAAGTGCGGCGAACATCAGCGCTTATGCGGATATCGTTCGTGAACGTGCCGTTGTGCGTGAAATGATCGCTGTAGCAAATGAAATTGCCGATGCAGGCTACGACCCGCAGGGCCGCACCAGCGAAGATTTGCTCGATCTCGCCGAGTCGCGCGTTTTCCAGATTGCTGAAAACCGCGCGAATAAAGACGAAGGCCCGAAAAGCATCGACCAAATCCTCGAAGCCACGGTGTCGCGTATTGAATCGCTTTATCAGACTCCGCACGATGGCGTGACGGGTGTGGACACCGGTTATCAGGATCTGAACAAGAAAACCGCCGGGTTACAGAAATCGGATCTGATTATCGTGGCGGCGCGTCCATCGATGGGGAAGACCACCTTCGCGATGAACCTGTGCGAAAACGCCGCCATGCTGCAGGAAAAACCGGTGCTTATCTTCAGCCTGGAGATGCCCGGCGAGCAGATCATGATGCGTATGCTGGCGTCGCTTTCCCGCGTCGATCAGACCAAAATCCGTACCGGGCAGCTGGATGATGAAGACTGGGCGCGTATTTCGAGCACCATGGGCATCCTGCTTGAGAAGCGCAATATGTATATTGATGACTCCTCCGGCCTGACGCCGACGGAGGTTCGCTCCCGCGCGCGCCGTATCTATCGCGAGGCGGGCGGTCTGAGCATGATCATGATTGATTACCTCCAGCTTATGCGTGTGCCGTCGCTTTCCGATAACCGTACGCTTGAAATCGCCGAGATTTCACGCTCGCTCAAAGCGCTGGCAAAAGAGCTACAGGTGCCGGTCGTTGCGCTCTCGCAGCTTAACCGCTCCCTGGAACAACGTGCGGATAAACGCCCGGTTAACTCCGACCTGCGTGAATCAGGCTCTATCGAGCAGGATGCTGACTTAATTATGTTTATCTACCGCGATGAAGTTTATAACGACAACAGCGACGAGAAAGGCATCGCGCAAATTATTATTGGTAAGCAGCGTAACGGCCCAATCGGCACGGTGCGCTTAACCTTTAACGGCCAGTGGTCGCGGTTCGACAATTACGCGGGCCCGCAGTACGACGAAGACTAAAATCCTCGTCATCCTTCAAGCCACAACTGCGTTGGCTGCACTCACTCATCCGAATTACTTACTTTAGTAAGCTTATCGGTCTGAGTTCCCCTGCCGCCTTGCTGTGACTCGAATGATTCAGAGGATTTGCACCATTTAATCCAAATATTGAGCAAGGAAGAAACATGCAAGCGGCAACCGTAGTCATTAACCGCCGCGCTCTGCGACACAACCTGCAACGCCTGCGTGAACTGGCTCCGGCCAGCCGCATGGTGGCGATTGTGAAAGCAAACGCCTACGGGCATGGTCTGCTTGAGACCGCCCGCGCCCTCCCTGACGCCGATGCTTTCGGCGTTGCCAGACTTGAAGAAGCGATACGTCTGCGCGCGGGGGGCATTTCACAACCCATTCTTCTGCTGGAAGGCTTCTTTAACGCCAGCGACCTGTCTGCGATTGCCAGGCTTAACCTCCAGACCGCCGTTCACAGCATTGAGCAGCTTGAAGCTCTTGAGCAGGCCAGCCTGAGCCAGCCGATTACCGTATGGATGAAGCTGGATACGGGTATGCACCGTCTGGGCGTGCTGCCGCACGAAGCCGAAGCTTTTTATCAGCGCCTGACGCGCTGTAAAAATGTCAGCCAGCCGGTAAATATCGTCAGCCATTTTGCCCGGGCCGATGAACCAGAATCTGACGCCACGCCGCGACAGCTGGATATTTTTAATACCTTTACCGAAGGTAAACCCGGTCAGAAATCTATCGCCGCCTCCGGGGGGATTTTGCTGTGGCCGCAATC
>DALYUA010000213.1:0-6126 GCA_031993245.1 Buttiauxella sp.
TGGGCCTATTACGAGCTGGGCTGGGGCGGCTGGTGGTTCTGGGATCCGGTCGAGAACGCTTCGTTTATGCCGTGGCTGGCTGGCACCGCGTTGATTCACTCGCTTTCGGTTACGGAAAAGCGCGGCAGCTTTAAAGCCTGGACCGTACTGCTGGCGATTACCGCGTTTTCACTTTGCCTGCTAGGGACTTTCCTGGTGCGTTCCGGCGTGCTGGTTTCGGTGCATTCATTCGCTTCCGACCCGGCGCGTGGCATGTTTATCCTCGCTTTCCTCGTGATTGTTATCGGCGGCTCGCTGCTGCTGTACGCGGTAAAGGGCAGCAAAGTCCGTTCGCGGGTGGGGAATGGGCTGTGGTCGCGCGAGTCGTTTTTACTCGGCAATAACGTGCTGTTGATTGCCGCCATGCTGGTGGTGCTGCTGGGAACGCTGCTGCCGCTGGTGCATAAGCAACTGGGGCTTGGCAGCATCTCTGTTGGCGAGCCGTTTTTTAATACCATGTTTACCGCGCTGATGGCGCCGTTTGCTTTGCTGCTTGGCATCGGGCCGCTGGTGCGCTGGCGTCGTGATGAACCGCAGAAGCTTACCAAACGCCTGGTGATTGCGCTGGCTGTCACCGTAGCGCTTTCGCTGGCGCTGCCGTGGCTGATGCAGGACCGCGTGGAAGCGATGACGGTGGTCGGCTTGCTGATGGCGGTCTGGGTCTTTGTATTGGCACTGATGGAAGTTTACGAGCGAGCGACTCACCGCCGTGGTCTGCTGCAGGGCCTGTGGAAATTGCCGCGCAGCCACTGGGGCATGGTGCTTGGACACGCAGGGCTTGCGGTGACGGTGGTCGGCATCGCGTTTAGCCAGAATTACAGCGTCGAACGCGACGTGCGCATGAAAGCCGGTGAAAGTATCGATATTCATCAGTATCACTTTGTGTTGCGCGACGTTCAGGATCTGATCGGTCCTAACTATCGCGGCGGCGTTGGGATTATCGACGTGACGCGCAACGGCAAACCAGAAGCGACGCTTCATGCGGAAAAACGCTTCTACAACAGCAACCGATCGATGATGACCGAAGCTGCCATCGACGGCGGCTTCACCCGCGATCTGTATGCTGCGCTGGGCGAAGAGCTGGACGACGGTAGCTGGGCGGTGCGGCTGTATTACAAACCCTTCGTGCGCTGGATTTGGGCTGGTGGATTACTTATGACCTTAGGCGGCGTTTGCTGCCTGTTCGACTCCCGCTACCGTTCGCGTAAAAAAATTCCGGAGGCCGCATGAAGCGCAAAGTATTGTTTATCCCGCTGGTGCTGTTTTTGCTGCTGGCGGCGGCGCTGCTGTGGCAGCTTGCGCGCAATGCTCAGGGCGAAGATCCCACCGATCTTGAGTCGGCTTTGGTAGGCAAGCCGGTGCCGGTGTTTCGCCTCGAATCGCTTGAAAACCCCGGTAAAACTTACGATCGGGCGGTGCTGACGGATGGCAAACCTGTTCTGCTCAACGTCTGGGCGACCTGGTGCCCAACCTGCCGTGCGGAACATCAGTTTCTGAACGGCCTGAAGAAGCAGGGGATTCGTGTGGTCGGTATGAACTACAAAGACGATCGTCAGAAAGCGATTAGCTGGCTGAACGAACTGGGTAATCCCTATGCGCTGAGTTTATTTGATGGCAACGGCATGCTGGGTCTGGATCTCGGCGTCTACGGTGCGCCCGAAACTTTCCTGATCGACGGCAAGGGGATCGTTCGCTATCGCCACGCGGGCGATCTTAACGATCGCGTCTGGCAGCAGGAAATCAAACCGCTGTGGGATAAATACAATACGGAGGCGGGCGCATGAAGCGCGGTTTGCTTTTTATCGCGGCGCTGCTGTTGTCCTTTTACGCTTCCGCCGCCATCGACACCTGGACCTTTAAAGATGAAGCGCAGGAGCAGCAGTTTCGCCAGCTCACCGAACAGCTGCGCTGCCCGAAATGCCAGAACAACAGCATCGCCGACTCCAACGCGATGATCGCCTCGGACATGCGCCTGAAGGTGTATGAGCTGATGCAGCAGGGCAAAAACAAGCAGCAGATTATTGATTACATGGTCGCGCGTTACGGCAACTTTGTGACCTATGAGCCGCCGGTTATCCCGTCAACGATTATTCTGTGGCTCCTGCCAGCGCTATTTATTGTCGGTGGGATTAGCGTGATTGTGATTCGCAGCCGCAAACGGCGAGTCTATTTCAGTGAAGAAAGCGAAGGGCACGAGCGCCATGAGCCGGTGCCTGCAGCCAGCTACTGGATTTTTCTGCCGGGTGCCGCTGTGCTTATCGCCATAAGCGTTGGGGTTTATCTGAAAGTCTCGGGCATTAAGCAGGTGTGCGAATGGCAACAGGTTACGCAGCAAACGCCACGGCTGTTACAGCGCGTCATGGATCCCAACGCCGAGCCGCTAAATATGGAAGATATGGCGCGTCTTGGGTTAGGTTTGCGTACCCGTTTGCAGCAAGAGCCTGTTAACCTTGAAGGCTGGATGATGCTCGGACGAATTGGTACGGTGTTAAATAACGCAACAACCGCTACACAAGCCTTTGCACATGCATATAAACTGTCGCCTGCTAACGGTGATGTAAAGCTGGGCTATGCTGAAGTGTTGACCCGTTCCGCAGATCCGCAAGACAACCTTCTGGGGGGGCGTCTTTTGCGTGAGCTGCTGAAATCCGATCATACTAATGTGCGCGCGCTTAGCCTGTTTGCCTTTAATGCCTTTGAGCAACAGCAATATGGCGAGGCGATGGGTGCCTGGCAGATAATGTTGCGGATATTGCCGGCGAACGACCAGCGCCGCGCCGTCGTCGAAAGAAGTATCGAACAGGCGAAGACACTGGCAGGTCAGACTATCATCAAACCTGAGAGCGTAGATAAACAATAACAGGGAGACGCATATGAATTTTCGCCTGACCGGGCTTGCTCTGGCCACGACGCTATTAGTCGGCTGCGCCAGCTCCGGCGACCAGGAACCACAGGGGCGCTCGGACCCGTTTGAAGGGTTCAACCGCACGATGTACAACTTCAACTTTAACGTGTTGGATCCGTATATCGTTCGTCCTGTCGCCGTTGCCTGGCGTGATTATGTGCCACAACCTGCGCGTAACGGGTTAAGCAATTTCACCAGCAACCTTGAAGAGCCTGCCGTCATGGTGAACTACTTTCTTCAGGGCGACCCGTATCAGGGAATGGTGCACTTTACCCGCTTCTTCCTGAACTCCCTGCTTGGCATGGGCGGTTTTATCGACGTGGCCGGCATGGCGAATACGAAACTGCAGCGTGCAGAGCCGCATCGCTTTGGCTCAACGCTTGGCCATTATGGCGTCGGCTACGGCCCCTATGTTCAACTGCCGTTCTATGGCAGTTTCACGCTGCGTGATGAAGGGGGCGATTATGCGGATACGCTCTATCCGGTGCTGTCATGGCTGACATGGCCGATGTCTATCGGCAAATGGACGATTGAAGGTATCGAAACCCGCGCGCAACTGCTGGATTCTGACGGCCTGCTCAAGCAGTCCTCCGATCCATACATCATGGTGCGCGAAGCCTACTTCCAGCGTCATGATTTTATCGCCAACGGCGGCAAGCTCTCTCCGCAAGTCAACCCAAACGCGGCGTTCATTCAGGACGATCTGAAAGATATCGACTCGCAGTAAAAGATAAGCATAAAAAAGGCGAACCTGAGGTTCGCCTTAGCTTGATGACAAACATCCGAAAAGCGTGGTTTGCGGGGGTTTGAGGTACGCCAGAAGGTATAATTCTTTGTGTTTAAAAGTAATCTGCAAAGTAATTTTAACCATGAAGAACTTTATCAATATTTTCAGGCGAACCTGAGGTTCGCCTTAGCTTAATGACAAACACCCGAAAAGCGTGGTTTTCGGGTGTTTGGGGTACACCAGAAGGTATAATTCTTTGTGTTTAAAAGTAACCTGCAAAGTAACTTTTAACCATGAAGAACTTTATCAACATTTTCAGGCGAACCTGAGGTTCGCCTTTTTTGTTTCTGCGCGTCGGTTAGAACGCGTAGTTAAAGTTCATGCCATACAGCCAGGCTTTACCTTCTGACTGGAAGGTGTATGGGCCTTCTTTGATCTCTACGTGCTGACCGTGCATGTAGGAAACGCCGAGGTCAACAGACGCGTCGTCGTTAAACGCATAGGTTGTACCCGCGCTCAGCCACAGGCGGTCCTGATCCGGAATGGAGATAGAACGGTTGTTTGCCGGAACCGGGCTATCGTCAAATGCGATACCGGTACGGAAGGTCCAGTTCTTATCCATAAAGTAGGTGGTACCCAGCGCAATGCGGTACGCATCTTTAAATTTCTCATCTTTCTGGAACAGGGTCTGGCCGTCGCTGCCGGTCGCTTTCAGCTCCTGGAACTGGCTCCAACTGGTGTAGGTCAGGCTGTAGTGAATAGCCCACTGCGGCGCGACTTTGTTATAACCAGACAGTTCCCACATTTCAGGCAGGTTCAGGGTCAATGCGCCCGGAATGGTTTGGCCGCTGGTGCCATACAGTCCATAGCCACCTAACAGAGGGTTATAAGCGGCAGGCAGGCTGCTCTTATAGTCGCCATCAAAGTCGATCTTTATTTCTGAGCGGTAGGTAAAGCCGTAGCGGTTGTCTTTGTCGATTTCATAAAGAATACCGGCGTTCCAGCCGTAGCCCCACTCGTCACCTTTCAGGTGCGCGATTTGCGTATCGGCCGGTATCTGAGATACCGGACCTGCCAACTGTGGAGGCAGTGCGCCTGAGCCTGCGATTAGCTGGGGTAAGTCACCAGCATAACGCTCGATTTTCGCTCTCGCGTAAACCGCATCAAAGCCAAGACCGAAGCTCCAGTTACTGTTTAAACGGTAAGCGCCGCTGAGGTTCAGGTTTAGCGTTTCAAGATCGGTTTTACCGGCAACGGAACCTGCCGCGTAATCATTATTAAATTCTGTCGCCAGACCGTAGTTGGAGGTCAGAGACGCGCCGATACCAAATTGTTCATTAATTGGCGTGACGAAATGAAGGTTAGGTACCCAGGCCGTCGGCGCGATGTTATCCGCGTCGGTGCTGCGGCCTGTTTGCGATGTGCCGGAAATATTAACGTCTGGATCGACGAATATCGCACCGCCGGAAAATGACGGACGGTCGAACATCATAATCGTCGCGGGGTTACGGCTGGCTGAACCAGCGTTATCCGCAACCGCACCTTCCCCTGAATAAGCTCGGCCAAGGCCAGAGGAAGAGAACTCGTTTAATTGAAAGCCGGCTGCGTACGCCTGCGAGGAGACAATTGCCACTGCAACCGCCAGGGCGGCCTTTGGAAACAGGTTTTTCTGGCTCATGACCAAAACCTCATAGATTTATTTTTATACAAATAATGTTACACATGGTAACAGGAGCGCGAATAGTAGGGGCTGATCGGATACAGAGAAAGCAGACCAGTGGCGAGAGTATAGGTCTGACCAGATGGTATGTTGCAAGTTTGTATCTAAATTTTTTCAAAGTTGATCGTGAAAACGAGATCCGCCTGGCAAAATAGCGGCCAGGCCCGGTCACTCAAAGGTATGAATTTTGTTTTAGATCAGTTTTTAGTGTGATTTTGGTCACTTGCGGGCACAGAAAAAATTAACGACTGGAGAGGCTTCAACACGGAGCGTAAAATAAGCAGCAATTGTTGAATCCATTTTGGCTTTGAATACAGAGGAAATCATAATGAGTAAAAATAGTGCTGATGAAACCCCGGTTTGCTGCTGTATTGACGTTGGCTCCATTATCGACAACACCGACTGCACCGCGACATACAGCCGCGTCTTTACCAGCAAAGCAGAGGCAGACGAAACGCTGGCCGCACTGAGCGCAAAAGCTCGTGAAGTTGAATCTGAACCGTGCCAGATTGTTCCACGTTATACAGAGGTTGATAACGGCGTGCGTCTGGATATTGATTTCGTGTTCAGCTGTCAGGCTGAAACCATGATCTTCCAGCTGGGTCTGCGTTAACTTCTTCCCGCGCTCCCTTTCCGGGAGCGTTAGCTTATTGACAAAGAAGGAAAAAGCGTGATTTTTCCTTCTTTGTGATTATTAGCCGAAAATCAATGAATTGATTTTCCTTGTTTTTAAAT